>JAUVNV010000019.1 GCA_030599515.1 Acidimicrobiia bacterium | reverse complement strand
CCCATTCCTCGTGCGTGTCGTCTCATGTAGTTCCTTCCTTGTCGTCGCCGTATTCCTGCAGGAAGCGGGCGATCGTGGTGTTCGTGGATCGAAGTGACCGGACCCATGCATCGAGGAGGATCTCTCCTTCAGCAGTTAGCTCATAGGTTCGTTTCGCTCGACCCGGCGCGTTGTCGGACCACTCGGATCGGACGATGCCCTCGTCCTCCATCGATCTGAGCATCCGATAGAGGTTTCCAAGATCGATCTGCTCGTCCGGCACCCATTCCCTCAGCGACTCGGCCAGGTCGTATCCGTGAGCGGATCCATCCCGGAGGATGGCGAGAACGACCGGTTCGGTGAACCGTTCCAAACGTGCAGCGACGCTCCAGGATCCATCATCGCGACGGTGTCGAGAGCGGCCGACGCCTCGTCTGCGGCCAGAGCGGTGGTGTGGTCCGTGTGGTCTCATAGCCACAGTATATGTGACATACATATATATGTCAACAACATTCATATGTTTATGACACTGTCGATGTGAGCACCAACGCGGTGTCGGCTACGCTCTCGTCCGAGGAGGCTGCATGGGATTTCCCGATCCGTTCTACCGCTGGCGGCCGCATCCGTGGCATGGACTGGAGACCGGTCCCGACGCGCCCGACATCGTGACCGCCTTCATCGAGATCTCGCCTTTCGACTTCGTGAAATACGAGGTTGAGAAGCGGACCGGCTATCTGAAGGTCGATCGACCCCAACGGGGGAGCAGTTCTCCGCCGACCCTCTACGGTCTCATTCCAAAGACCTACTGCGCCGAGCGTGTCGCAGCCATGTCGCCCGAGGTGGAGAAGGCGGACGGCGATCCCCTCGATATCTGCGTGATCTCTGAGCGAGCCATCGACCGGTCCGAGATCATGCTCAATGCCCGCGTCGTGGGCGGCCTCCGGATGATCGACAACGGCGAAGCCGACGACAAGATCGTCGCCGTACTCGTCGGTGACGCCGTTTTCGATGACGCCCGGGACATCAGCGACATTCCCCATGCGATCATCGGGCGCCTCGAGCACTACTTCCTCACATACAAGACCATGCCGGGGGAAGAGCACCAGGTCGAGATCCCCGAGATCTACGGTCGGGAACACGCGATCGCCGTCGTGTCGGCATCGATGCAAGACTACGAAGAACATTACGGCGGTTAGTCGAGATGCTTCATCAGGACGGGCCGTGATGGGCACTGGGGGCGTGACGGGCCTGACCTCAACCGAGGTGCGCGCGCGGATCTCCGACGGCAAGGTCAATGTCGTTGACTCACGGGTCTCCCGATCCGTTTCGAGCATCCTGAGAGAGAATCTCCTCACCCGGTTCAACGCGATCATGTCGGTGATGCTCGTGATCGTGCTCATCTTCGGGCACCTCCCGGACGCTCTCTTCGGGTTCGTGATGGTGGCCAATGCCGTCATCGGAATCGTTCAGGAGCTTCGGGCGAAACGCACGCTCGACAAGCTCAGCGTGCTCGTGGAGCCGAACGTGACGGTGGTACGAGACGGCGTCGATGAGGAGATACCGACCGATCAGATCGTCCTCGATGACGTGATCGTGATCGTGACCGGTGATCAAGTGCCGGCAGACGGGATCGTGCTGGTCGCCGGGAGCGTTCAGGTCGACGAGTCCCTGCTCACCGGAGAGGCCGATCCAGTCCACAAAGAAGTCGGCGACTCCATCTTGTCCGGTTCGTTCGTCGTTGCCGGATCGGCAACGGTGGAGATCACGGCGGTGGGAGATGATGCGTACGCGCAGCATCTCGCCTCCGAAGCGAGAGAGTTCACGCTTGCGAAGAGCGAACTCATGGCGGGGATCGACCAGATCCTGCGCATCGTCACCTGGCTGTTGGTTCCCATCGGCGGCCTCCTTCTCTGGAGTCAACTGACGGCCGACGGATCGCTCGGGGAAGCGATGGTCTCGACCGTCGCAGGCGTCGTCGGGATGGTGCCGCAAGGTCTCGTGCTTCTCGTCTCGATGGCCATGGCGGTGGCGGTGATTCGCCTCGGCAAGCGGCGCGCCCTGGTGCAGGAACTGCCGGCCGTCGAGACCCTGGCAAGGGTCGACATCGTCTGCGTCGACAAGACGGGGACGCTCACCACCGGTCTGATCCGACATCGAGAGACGGTGGCCCTCGGAGATCACGATTCGGAGCAGTTCGCCGAAGCGCTCGCGGCGCTCGCAGCCGCCGACCCACATCCGAATCCCACACTGTCGGGTATCGCCCAGGCCTATCCGAACGATCCGGGTTGGACGGTCGATCGCTTCGTGCCGTTCTCTTCGGCCAAGAAGTTCTCGGCAGTTCGGTTCACGAACGGACGTACCTGGGTCATCGGTGCTCCCGAGATCGTTCTTGACGGCGAGGCCCTCGAGCTAGTCGAACGGCTCAATGCGACCGCGGCGACCGGTGACCGGGTGCTGCTCGTTGCAGTGACGGACGTGCCGCTCCCGAGTGACGAAGGCGATCTTCCGGAAGGACTCGAGCCATTCGGGTATCTCACGTTCGCTGAGGAGATTCGGAGCGACGCGGCCGACACCGTCGGCTATTTCGTAGGTCAGCACGTGACGCCGAAGGTGATCTCCGGCGATGCGGCCTCGACGGTGGGAGCGATCGCTGCGATCGTCGGAATCCCGAACGCGGACCGAACTGTCGACGCACGAACCCTGCCGGATCCGGGGACTGCGGATTTCGATGCCGCCATCAACGAGGACGCTGTGTTCGGCCGCGTGACACCGGATCAGAAGCGCTCCATGGTGACGGCCCTTCAGGGTGCGGGTCACACGGTTGCCATGACCGGGGATGGCGTCAACGACGTTCTCGCGCTCAAGCGGGCCGACATCGGAATCGCGATGGGCGCCGGAGCGCCGGCGACCAAAGCCGTAGCCCAGATCGTCCTGCTCGACAACGAGTTCTCTGCGTTGCCATTCGTCGTGGCCGAGGGCCGCCGTGTGATAGCGAACATGGAGCGGGTCGCATCGCTGTTCGTGACCAAGACCGTGTACGCAGCGATCCTCGCCGTCGCGATCGGCTTCGTCGGTTGGGCCTTCCCTCTCCTTCCCCGCCATCTCACACTGATCGGTTCTTTGACGATCGGGATCCCGGCATTCTTCCTGTCGTTCGAGTCAACCGAGGAGCCGGTTCGTCCCGGGGCCTTCCGACGGATCATGCGATTCGCCATCCCCTCGGGAGTGGTGGCTGCCGGCGCCGCATACGGTGTCTACAGCGCGACGCGTGCGATCCACGCCGATCTCTCGGTGGCTAGGACCGCGACGACCATCACGATGGTGCTCGTCGGCATGTGGGTCCTGGTTGAGTTGGTCAGCCCGCTGACGCCGAAGCGGGCCGCGCTCATCGGTTCGCTGGTCGGGGCGTTCGTCCTCATCCTGGTGTTGCCCTTGGGCCGGACGTTCTTCGACCTTGTGATTCCACCGCTCAATGTCAGCGCCGTCGTCATCGCGGTCTCCGTCATTGCTGCAGTCATCCTGCGCGTGTTGTTGCGAGTCGTTGATCATCATGGAGGCCGGTGGGTACCGTGGCTGCGAGTTGATGAGGAGGGGACGTGACGACCCAGCACGCCACATCGGGATTGAGCCGTCGGGAGCGCATCCTCAAGAACATCGCGATCCTCGCGGTTCGGCTGGTGTACCGCAGTGTCGAGAGTCGACAGCAACCGGGTGAGACGGCTGCCGGTCCACAACTCACCGTGTCGAATCACTTCGGCGGGTTCGCCGACGCGCTCATCCAGGCCTACGCCCTCGATCGAGTCCCCCGGTTCATCGCTCGTGACGTCATCTGGCGAATCCCGATAGCGAAGCAGGTCATGGAGTTCGCCCGCGCCATCCCCACCCACAAGCCGGAGGACAAGGGTCCGGCCGGCAACGACCAGATGTTCAGTTCCACGTACGAGGCCCTGGCGGAAGGTGATCTCATCATGATCTTCCCTGAGGGGGTCACCGTCGACGATCCCGCGATGGCGAGGATCAAGACCGGGGCCGCCCGCATCGCTCTCGGGGCGAGAGCGAGTGGTGTGGAGGGTATCCAGATCATCCCTTCCGGTATCCACTACGACGACAAGGCGTCACTGCGATCGAAAGTCTGGGTGAACGTCGGGTCGGCCCTGGATCTCGACGCCGAGATCGACCGGTACGCACCGCCGGGAACGCCGCAGGATGCATCGAATCACGGGGCAGTACGAGCACTGACGGCCGATATCGAGGAGCGTCTCAGGCGATCTGCCCCCGACTACCTCGACTGGCAGGAAGAACGCACGCTGTCGGAGGCGGCCGCCGTCGCACTGCGGACGGTGCCGGGAGCGACACCCGACGTCGACTACGGCGACGAGTCGGATCTGGCCAACCTCCTCTCCCAACGCCCCCCGGAAGCGAAGGCGGCGATCGCCGTCGCCCTCGATCGGTACACGGCCGATCTGGATGCTGCCGGTCTCAATGACCGACAGATGGCGGCGTCCTATCGCTCGCGGAGATCGTTCCTCGGTCGTATCGCGTGGAACATCATCGTCGGCCTGCTTCTGTTGCCGTTCGCTCTCGCCGGCCTGGCGATCAACTTCCTGCCATTCGTGCTGCTGTGGCTCATCGGGCGGTTGAAGCTCGATCCTGCTGTGGCCGCCACCGTGAAGCCCGGTGCCGCGATCCTCTTGTTCTCGATCAGTTGGGGGGTCGCCGGATGGGCGGGATGGACGTTGTCCGGCCTCGAAGGAATCGCGGCGGTACTCCTCGTCATGCCTCTCTACCTCTACGCGCTGTTCGCCCTGGCCGAGCGCGGAAGGCTCATCTGGCGAGCCTGGCGAGGCTGGTGGAGGGCGAACCGGACCGATCTCTACGACGGAATCCTGGAACACCGTCGGGCGGTCGTGGAAGCCGTCGTCGACGCGATCTGACCGCTTACCCGACGGGTTCCTTGCCGTCGGCGATCTTCGCTGCTCGTTCGATCTCGGAGCGTCGGAGCCGGGCCTCGATGCTCGCCATCTGGTCGTCGGTGACGTCCGTCAGGCCGTACGCCACACTCACGAACTGAGCCAGATCGGCCCGATAGTCGTGTCCGAGAGCCTTGAACTCACCGGGTATCACGGTTGCGGCGTTCTTCGTGTCGATAGCGGTCTGCCAGAACGTCACCGCAGGAACCCACCTCTGCGAAGGCGACACGTTGGGCGGGCGCTGATCGTCCGGGCCGAGCCATGCGGGTCGGCGATACGCGAGGTCGAGTCCAAACCGGGTGACCGGATCCTCGTGGTGATCGAGGAAGAAGTACCGGATCACTGACCGGGTGTCGGCCGGTGTATCGCGGTACTCGTCGATCGAGGCGAATCGGGCGAAGATCGAGGAGTCGATGTGCGGTCCGCCGGCGAAGATCTCACGCCGCCATTGGCTCTCATACGGTGTCCCCGCCCACAGGGCCCGGTTCACTCCGAGATCGTCGAGAACAACCGTCCCACCGCCCGTGAACGCTCCCTGGCTTGCCTGCGCCCCGAGGCTTTCGCCGTAGAGAACGACCTGCGGCCGATCGGTCGGATCCCGTTGATCGAGTTCCCGGTTGATCGCTTGAAGGAGGGCACCGTGCTGCTCGATCGCGAGGGGAATTTTCGAGGCTGAGAGCATCGAAGGGAGCGATCCGTACTGGATCGCGACAGACGCTATGTCACCGCGGGACAGGTACTCGGCGGCCTCGACCGGGATGTAGTTGAAGTAGCCGGTCCCCGCGGGTGATCCAACGATGAGGAGCGAACGATCGAGTGCTCCCGTTCTGCGCAGTTCCTCGATCGCGAGGGCGACCCGGCCTTCAACCGTGTCGGCCGACTCGACTCCGACGTAGACGCGAATGGCATCCTTGGAGCCGTCCTCGTCGAGCACTTCGTCGATGCGCCCGGCCGGTGACGCCTCGCTGACGAACCGGCGACCCTGCAGGCCGAGTTCATCGAATCTCACCGCGCTCCCCGGGCCGCCGCTGACAAGGCTCGTCGTGGGTGCTTCGGAGTAGCGAACCTCGGTGCTTCGGTTCGAGGCTGCGATCTTGCCGAGCAGTTGCCCCATGCCGACCTTCCCGGCGAGCACTGCGCTGCCGCCGATCACGGCGTGGGTCAGCGGCATCCACGCCGCTGCGGGCCCCCCGATAGCCCGACTCAACGCCGATGCAGAAGCGTTCGCCGCTTTCCTCTCAGCCATCACGGCACCGCCGACTGCCGTCGCAACCCCAGCGCCGATTGCGAGCGTCCATGCGACATCGGAACCGTCCGGTGGGATTCTCTCACCGGATTCGTATCGATCGAGGCGGTTTCTCAGATACAGGAACGCACCACCGGCGAGCGCGGCGGCAGCGGCGACTCCAGCGGCGCTTCCGGCGAACCGTCCGTAGGGTCCAGCTGCGCGAACTCCTCGGCGGAGGACGCTTGTGGCAAGAGCGGTCGTCGCAGCGTACGACCGAAGGCGCGCCGCTGTGACGGCGAGCGCTCCCGGGCGAGAGGATTCGATCTTCGGCCCGATCGTCGAAACGAACGCGGCCGCGGCGGCACCGGCGACGGCGTCGATGGCCATCGGGGAGCGAACGGGGAGTCGCTCGACGACCTGGGCGTATCCGCTGCCGACGACATAGCCGGAGGCGATCGAACCGGCAACGACGAGTGCCTGGTCGGTGCGCGGGCGAACCATCAGAGACGGTTGGTTGGACTCGATAGCCGCGACGGCGCCGAGGGTCAGGCCGGTCTGGACGTGGGGCTTTGCAAGAAAGGTGAAGAGGGCTCGGACGGGATTCAACATGGGTGATCCTCCTGGCCCCACACGTTACCGGCCGGGATGACGCTCAGTCGGGGCTGAGAAGATTCAGAAACGATCCGACGACGGTGAGCACGAAACCTCCCAGCAGCGCCGCCCAGATCGAGTCGCTGGTCAACCCGACATCGGCGTCGTTGGCGATCCAGATTGCGAGTGTCATCAGTCCGACGTTGATGGCGAGTGTGAACAAACCGAGCGTGAGGATGCGGATGGGGATCGTGAGGAACTTAGCGACGGGTTTGATGATCGCGTTGATCAGACCGATCACGGCACCGAAGAGGAGCCACCGCCACCACTCCCCTGAGTAGTGCAGACCCGGGACGAGCCACACGGTGACCCAGGCTGCGGCCGCATTCAAGGCGACAAGGAACAAGAACCTCACGGCCGACAATCTAGTGGTCCGTTGCCCGGACTGTTGGCTGTTGGCTGTCTGCCGTCCGCCGTCCGTGTTCTTATACGATGCGCCGCTCCGTCGCCCATCGGGCCAGTTCGTGGCGGTTCGACAGCTGGAGCTTGCGGAGTACGGCTGAAACGTGGGTCTCGACGGTCTTGACGGAGATCGAGAGGCGAGTGGCGACTTGCTTGTAGGCGTAGCCCCGTGCGATCTGGCGCAACACCTCCCGCTCCCGTGGCGTCAACCGGTCGAGTTCGGGGTCGGCCTCGACGGGGACGGTCTCGGAGAAGGCATCGAGGACGAATCCGGCGAGCTTCGGCGAGAACACGGCATCGCCGGCTGCAACGCGGTCGATAGCATCGGCGAGGACGTCGGGTTCGATGGATTTCGTCACATAGCCGCGGGACCCCGCCCGAATCATCGCGATCACATCCTCGGGGGCGTCCGAGACCGAGAGCGCGAGGAAGCGGATGTCCGGGTTCGTCTGAAGCACGTTGGCGACCACGGAGAGCCCGCCCCCACCCGGCATGTGGACGTCGACCAGCACGACGTCTGGACGGTTCGTCCGGATGCCGTCGACGGCACCGTCGACATCCGTCGACCAGCCGCAGACGTCGAAGCGTTCGGAGAGTTCGGCTCGAACGCCGCTCAGGAAGAGCTCATGGTCATCGACGAGGTAGATGGCTGTCATCAGGACTCCGATCGTAGATGGATCTCGGTGCCTTCTCCCGGCTGTGAGATCACGGTCGCTTCGCCACCGGCCCGGGCCATCCTGGCGATGATCGACTCGGAGATCCCTTTGCGTTGCTCCGGGATCTCGTCCGGATCGAAGCCGGAGCCCTGATCCGTGATCCAGGCCTCAACGGCATCCTGGGAACACTCGACGTACACGGAGATGGCTCGAGCCCCTGAGTGTTCGGCGGCATTCGCCATCGCCTCCGTGGCAGATGCCACGAGCGGCTCGGTCGCCCTGTCGAGGCTCCGGTCGCCGACGATGACTACTTCGACGGGGATGTCGAAATCTGACTCGACCCTGGCTGCCGCCTCTGCCACAGCCTCGCCGATCGTTCCTGCATTCGCGGTGCCGGTCGGTTCGAACAGCCACGCCCTGAGATCACGCTCCTGGGCCCTGGCGAGGGTCGTCATGCGTTGCGGATCGTCGCTGCGCTGGATCAACGCCAGCGTCTGGAGAACGGAGTCGTGGAGGTGGGCTGCCATGTCGGCGCGTTCCTCGGAACGGATCCGTGCGGTGCGTTCCTTCGTGAGATCCTCGAAGAGGCCAAGCATCCAGGGTCCGAACAGCAACATGAAACCGGCGGCCGTGATGAGAACGGCGATCGCCACGGGTCCGAGCGCCTGGAACGAGTCAAGGGAAGCGAGCACGACCACGATTCCTACCGCCATCAAGGCGACGCCGACGATGATCTGGGCGCGACTTCTGCTGTCGCCATCGCCCGCGGGTTTGGTGAACCGGGAAATTCGATCACGGGACTCCGTGCTCGAACGATCCCACACAAGAGCAGCACCGAAGATGAAAAGCGCCGCCGGCCACACGATCGGACCGAACCAGAGGCCGACGCCGTCGAGGATGACGAGCAAGGCAAGGAAACCAAGGGAGAGTCCGGCCTGCTGCGCCGTGGTAGGCGGCCGATCGGCGACGATCATCGATCCGTACTGCTCCTCGTCGGGCACCGTCAGCCACCCGGCGAGATAACAGATGATGCCGAATCCTCCGGCCAGGGTCAGCGTGACGAAGGCGGCGCGGATGAAGACCGTGGGAACACCGAGGCGAGCCGCGATGCCGCCCGCCAGACCGGCGACGATCCGATCATGGGTCGAGCGGGTCAGGCGCCCGCGAAGAACCTGGAATCGTTCGGCAGATGCGCTCGGAGTTGATTCGTCCTCGGTGATCATGCAGGAGTGATGTTGTCACAGGACGGGGCGACTCACAACCGGTGACAACCCTGAGATGTCCCTGAGGCCTCAGGGTTTGACCAGGAAGATACCCGATTCCGCGAAGCGCGCAGACGCTGCATGATGGCGACATGACCAATTCAGCCCAATCCACAAATGGACCACTCCGTCGCCCGATCCAGGGCAGAGCGTTCGCCGGCGTAGCTGCCGGCCTCGGAGAGCGGTTCGACATCAGCCCCACCTGGTTCAGGGTGGCGTTCGTCCTGATGACGGTGTTCGGCGGCATCGGCGTCCTGCTGTACGCCCTCGGCTGGCTCCTCATCCCGGAGCAGGGGAGCGATGATCCGATCATCGCCCAGTGGCTCACCGGCTTCGACACGTCGAACACAGGGATGGTCGTCGGAGTAGTCCTTGTCGGTGTAGCGGCCGTCATCCTGGCCTCGAGTCTCCATCTGATCTCCGGGAAGTTCGTGTTCGCCGCGATCCTGCTCGTGATCGGCGTCTTGTTGTACCGGGGTGATCTCGATCGCCGGTCCGGATCGCCCGACGGCGGAGACGGGAGGCCTCCATCGGCCGGCGACAACGACGATCCCGCCCACGACGTCCCGACGGAAGGCGAGGCGACCTTCGCGGAGATCGGCACTCCGACAACGGTTGTCGAGGCGAGAGTCGAGCCGCGGTCGCCTGCTCGTCCGCCCGAGCCGAAGTCGATCCTTGGACGCTTGACGGTGGCAGCGACGCTCATCGCGGTGGGCGGTCTCGCCATCCTCGACGTTGCAGGCGTGCTCTTCCCCGACCCCGTTCACTACGCCGCGATCACGGTGGGGGTCATCGGAGCGGGTCTCCTCGTCGGGACGCTCTTCGGCAGGGCCAGATGGCTTATCGTTGTCGGACTGCTCCTGACTCCGCTGCTCTTCCTCGCGAGCATCGGCCCCACGTGGTCGATCAGCGGCGAGGCCGGCGAGCGGTACATCCGTGTCGAGTCCATCCGGGACCTCGAACGTGTCGGTTTCACATATGAACACGGTGCCGGTGTCCTCGAGATCGATCTCCGGCGGTTCGAACCACCGACGGCCACCGAGGGGATCTATCCGATCCCGATTGGGGCGAGGATCGGAGCCGGCGAGATAAGGATCTGGCTACCGGAGTCCGCGGGTGCGGTCGTGCACGGCAGAGTTGGCATCGGCTCGGTCGACATCCTCGGCCACCAGAGCGCAGGACTCGGCGTGTCTCGCACCGAAGAGACGCTCTCGCCCGAAGGGGACCGGATGTTCACCATTGAAGCGAACGCCGGTGTCGGCTCCATCGTTGTCAGTGAATCCACAACCGACTGGGAGGGGTAGACCATGTCCCATCATCGTTTCGACATCATCTCGTTCATCTTCGGAGCGTTGTTCGTGGCTCTTGCGTTCATCGCTCCGGCACGGGAGTGGCTCCCGGAGAACTTCGGCCGCTGGATCGTCCCTGGAGCGGTGCTCCTGCTGGGCGTCGGCCTGGCCGTATCGGCGATCGCGAGCACTAGTTCGAGGGAGCGGTGAGAAAGCGCCATTCTCGCGGCGCTGAACGTCGAGTATCATGGCTGCAGGGCACAGCACTGGGGCAAGGGAAATGCCGGCACCAAAGGAGTTCAAACCGGGACCGCGAACCATTCGCGAGGTCACGCCTGTCTCTCGTGCGGTCGTCACGAAGGGCCGCTACTCGGTCGTCGCTCCCGAAGCGCCGATCATTGACGACCCCTCGGTCGTGGAGGTCGGCGTCGACGACGTGACCGTCGTCATGAGGGGTGCCTCGAAGTACGAGCAGCGCTCGTTCCACGCCTACGGAGAGGCTGGCGCCGGGGAGGACGAGGAATCCGAAGCCCTCGACGAGATCGTGCCGGAGCCGCTGCTTTCGGAGGCTCCTGCGTTCGGGGAGTGGCGCTCAGAGTCGACCCTCGAAGGAATCCACTACCACCGCAAGGACTCGCGGCGGATCTGACACAAGGTCAGGCGTCCGGCGCCTTAGGGCACTCCTCGGAATCCTCGATGCCGAGTTCTACCTTGGCTCGTTCCGGATCGTCGAGAATGAACTGCACATGCTCGTGAACCAGATCGATATTGGCGATCCTTCCCGGTTCGCCATCGTCTCGGTACTTCAGGTGGTAGACGGGGGGAATGAACCTGATCGATACGATCTCGTCCTTGTCGACCTTGGGCATCAGTTCAACGAGCTGGGGAAGAGCGTCGATCGGGATGTCGGTGATCATCGTGTCCTGAATGACTCGAGAGAGCTTGCCGAAGTTCAGGAGAAGTGAGGCGGGATCGGTCTGTTCGAGGAGTCCTTCCAGGACGCACCGCTGTCGGAACATCCGGTGGTAGTCGGAGTCCTGGTGACGCGTGCGCGAATACGCCAGCGCGAGTTCACCATCCATGTGCTGCTGACCCTGCTCGATGGCCAGCGTTGTGATCGTCCCGTCGGAGTAGCTGGGGAACTCGTTGTCGACGATCCTCTCCTCGACGTAGATGTCAACGCCTCCGAGAGCGTCGACGAGATCGACGAATCCGTCGAGGTTGACGAGTGCGTAGTAGTGGATCGGTATTCCGAGGAACTCGCTGGTCATTGCCTTGACCGCGTTCTCCGAAGGCGTGCCCGGCCCTGGGAACGCCTCGGGGTATTGTTCCCCCATCACCCAGAGTTCGTTCGTCAGGCCCGGATAGCAGTCGCAATCCCAGACGCCCATGCCTTCGGGCAGGGGGGCGTACGTCCAGTTGCGCGGGACCTGGAACATCGCGGTCTCTCCGGTCTCCGGGTCGATGCTCACCGTTATCATCGAATCGGTGCGGATCCCGGTTCGGCCGATACCGGCGTCCCCTCCGATCAGCAGGATGTTGAGTCGATCGAGGCCATCCCAGATCTCAGCTTCCTTCAACGTGATCGTGGTCGCCGTCGAGTTCGTCGTCGTGTCGGTCGCGTCGGAGCCACCGTCGTTCGAGGCCCCCGACGGAGCATCGGTCGGGGCGGGGGACGCTGCCGTATTGGCGTCGTTGCCGCCGAAGACCGTAGTGATGAGGTTGTACTGCACGAGGTCGTAGTACGCGAACACCACATGTGGCGCCAGCAGCACGCCGGCAAGAACGACGACGGCAGCGACGGAGGCAAGTCCCGTGAGACGACGCGATCCCGAATACTCGCGAGCAATCCGATAGGCATCGTCGGCTGCCCAGACTCGATAGCCGAGCAATCCGATGCTCACGATCATCAGGACGGCCAGAGTCGTCGGTTTGACGAGCGCCGTTGCAATCGAGAGTTTGTCGTGGAAGAAGAACAGGGCAACCGCGAGCATGGCTGCGTCGGCTATCAGCAGGTTGCGTCCGCGACCGCGTTGACCGACGTAGATCTGCCCCGTTCCCGGCAGGATCGCCGACAGCAGCGCTGCGATCGACGGATGCATGTTCGCGCCGGGTTCTCGCGGATCGTTGGCGGCAGAAGCCATGGCGGCATGCTAGGAATGAGGTTCGATTAGTCAGGGAAATCGGTCCGCTGCTCTAGAATGTGAGCGACACTTTCCGACCCATCCGTCGGCGGTCGGAAAGCTCTCGGATGAGGGTCGACCACTACGTTGGCCCACGGCCACGCATCGATAGAGAAGTAGGCATGAGCGGTCTCGGGCGACTAGAGAAGCGGGTGATGGATCTCGTCGTTGTGATGCTCTTGTTCGTACCCGCCTCGGTCCTGATGGCGATCATCGCCGCTGCGATCAAACTCGATTCACGCGGCCCGGTCATCTACTCGGCTGAACGTATCGGGCGCGGTGGAAAGCCGTTCATGATGTTCAAGTTCCGTTCAATGGTCGTCGGTGCTGAAGAGCAGAAGGATGCAGTGCGTCATCTCAACGAGGTGGAGGGCCCGATCTTCAAGGTGCGCGATGATCCGAGAGTCACGCGGGTCGGCCACTTCATCCGGCGCCTGAGCCTGGACGAATTGCCGCAACTCTTCAACATTCTGAACGGCGACATGAGTCTCGTTGGTCCACGGCCTCCCCTGGCTGAGGAAGTGGCGGACTATCTGCCCTGGCAGATGAAGCGGCTGTCGGTGATCGGCGGACTGACCGGTTTGTGGCAGGTCAGCGGTCGGTCCGATTTGGATTTCGACGAGCTCTGTGAGTTGGACATCTACTACATCGACAACTGGTCCTTGGCGATGGATTTCCGCATTCTCCTGAAGACGATCCCTGCGGCACTGTCCGCCCGTGGGGCCTACTGATTCCCACAGGATTCGACGGCCGCCTGTGCGCTGGGTGTCGAGGGAACGGGCGCTAGTGTGGCGTCGCCACCGTTCCCTCGTCCTGGTGGTGGAGCCATGGCCACACCAGACCGACCCCCACTCCTGAAACGATGGGCCACCGACGGCACGGTGTACCTGATCGCCGGCACGGTTGTTCACTCGTTCATCAACTATGTCTACCAACTGTTCGGAGCTCGCTCGCTGGGAGAGATCGAGTTCGCTCCTGTAGCGTCGCTGCTCGCTCTGTCTTTCCTCATGTTTGCGGTCGTGCTGCTGCCGATCGAGCAGCTCGTCATCCGGGCCGTGACCTTCCGGGGTGGCTTCGATCGAAATCCTCGCCCGACGATCCGAGTGGCCGTTGCCGGCACCGCCGTCATAGCCGTTCTGATCGCCTTCGTCGGTCGGGATCGACTGTTCGCGGGCCAGAACCTCTTCATCGTTCTCGTCCTTGCGAGTGTCATGACCCACAGCCTGTATGTGGTCGGGCGTGGTCAGCTGGCGGGGAATCGTCGGTTCGCTGCCTACGGAGGTGCAACTGCCGGTAACGCCATGCTCCGCCTCGCGGTGGCGATCGGTCTTGTCGCAATCGTGCCGAGTGCGTTGGGTGTCGGCGCCGCCCTCGCCGTTGGTCCGCTGATCATCTTCGTGTGGGCAGCGAGTGTTCGACTTCCTGGAGAGGAGACCGCCCACAGCGACGAGAGTCCGAGTCGATTCCTTGCGAGCTTTGTCCTGGCGGCCGCTGCCTCACAGGTTCTGCTCCTCGCCGGCCCACTCGTGGCCGGGGCGATGGGGGCCGCAGCAGCTGAAATCAGCATCATCTATGTGACGCTGACGATCGTGCGGGCGCCGCTCGTTCTCAGTGGCAGCCTCGTAGCCCGGGTTCTACCGCCTCTCACGAACCTCGCAACGCTCGGACTTGACGCAGAACTAAATCGCTGGGTCGTGAGATTCGCCGTCGGCGGCGTGGTGATAGCGATTCCGACCGGGATTCTGGCCACCGCAATCGGTCCGGACATCGTCGCCTTGCTGTTCGGTGAAGGCTTCCGTCCAACGCCGGTCTTCGTGGGCCTGGCGGCTGCAGGAATCGTCATCGCAGGCGCAGCGATGTTCGTGGGCCAGGTGCTTGTGGCGAGAGGAGACACGACACGCCTGGCTGTTGGTTGGGGTTTCGCTCTCGTCGTCGCGATCATCGCTCTTGCCGGGTCGAATGCTGAGATCGCGGTGCGCCTCGGTTTCGCATTCCTGGTGGGCGAGCTCGCCGCACTGGCTTCCACGGCTGTTCTCTCCTATCGCGTTCCGAAGAGTCCCGACGGTGAAGGAGATGGAGAGCCAGAAGGCGCTTGACCATGGGATCGGCGACCCGACTCACAACTCGGAATGCTCGAGGGGTCGGGTAGCGTTCCACTCTCTATGGACACAATCAGTGCGCTGCTCAACGAAAGCGATCCGGTCGTGGCGGTCGTCGGCGCCACCGACAATCCACGGAAGTACGGCAACCGGATCTACCTCGATCTGAAACGGAAGGGGTTCCGTGTGTACCCGGTGAACCCGTTCCGGGACACCGTCGACGGCGATCCGGCGTTCGCGAGTCTCTCCGACCTTCCCGAGACTCCCGACATCGTCAACTTCGTCGTACCTCCGCCGAGGACGTTGCGCGTGCTCGAGCACGCGAAGGAGCTGGGCCTCACGACTGTGTGGATCCAGCCCGGCGCTGAGAACGAAGATGTGATGAGCTATCTCGATGAGCACGGCTTCGATTATCTGGCGAACGCCTGCATCATGGTTCGGGCGAGTGTCCGATCGACAATCTGACACTTCCCTAGCGACCCCAGCGCGGGGTACAATCCGGTAGGGGTTCGATCAGGGGGATCGAGATGACCACTGAGGATTTGCGCCGCGAGGTGTGCTCGCTACCGGGGGTAGCTTCGGCAGAGGTGACTTCCCAAGCCGGAGCACCTCCGCTGATTCGCGTCTGGACCGATGGAACCCGCTCGGACGCCGACGTGCAGCGGGCCGTTGAGAGGATCGCTGTCGGTGGCCTTTCATCACGCGAGGACGCAAGTCGGCGGCGAAGCGGCCTCGGACGAAGTCTGGAAGACACGCTACCGGCTGCATTCGCCGAACCGGTCCCCTCCCACCTCGTCGCAGATGTCGTCGCGAGCACCGTTGCGGGTCGTTTCTTCAAACTGACGATCGAGGAGACGGCCGGAAGCGTTGAGATCCTCGCCATCGACGATGCCGGTCGCGAGGCGCAGGCCGTCGTCGCCCCGGGGGCGGACGGACTCACGACGGCGGTGGCATCGGCGGTCGCGCGTCTCCGTGGATTCCCATCGCCGCGCCGCGTTGTGGTCAACACACGCGAGGTTGACGGCGCCACCGTGGTGACGGTCCTCGTCGAGATGCCTTCCGGTATCAGATCCGCGGGTGCGGCCATCGTGGCCGGTGGTCTTCCGTTCACGGTGGGCCGGGCCGTCGACAGCGCGCTCAACGGTTTGGAATGAACCTGTCATGCCCCGTTTGCGGCGAGGTCGATGATCTTGCCGGGATTCGCGACGGTGACCGGATCACGGTCACCTGCGGGGTTTGCGCCGGGTCGTGGGAGCGCGACCCGTCGCCACGATGCGGGGTCTGCGATGGTGACGACGTGCAGGGTGTACCCCTGGCAATCGTCGAGAAGGGGAGAGGAACCCAACTGTCGGTTGTCGGCACGAGGACCGTCCATCTCTGTTCGGTGTGCGACGCCGACGCCCTCGATCGCTACCACCGCAATCGACCGAATCCGCTGATGCCCGATGAACTTCCGACCACCGGTCCAGGCACCTGATCGGAAGACGGCGTGCGCTGGCCGCGAATCGTGTATGTCAGATGAGGAGGAAGGGGGACCGATGAACGGACGTGAACTGACGGTTGATGGAGTCGCGATGTACGAGTCGCTTCCTCCGGATCTTCCTGCCCCGGGTGTCCTGGTTCTCCATGAACTGTTCGGTCTCAACGACGACATCCGTCATATCGCCGACCGGTTCGCTGCTCTGGGCTATGTTGCGGTTGCCCCTGATCTGCTCGACGGGGGGAGGGTTTCGTGTGTTGCCCGCGCCATGGCGCAACTCCAGCGAGGCAGAGGGAGCATCCTCGACACGGCAGAGGAGCACCTCCGATCCCTTGCCGATCGTGGAAACGTCGTCGATGCGCGAGTTGCCGTTGCGGGCTTCTGCATGGGCGGTAGCTTCGCCTTGCTGCTCGGGGCGAGAGGAACCGCACGAGCCATCTCCGTCAACTACGGGATCTTCCCGGGCGACGACGTCGCGAAGCGACTCTGTCCGGTGATCGCTTCGTACGGAGGCAAGGATCGCCTGATCGGACGCGATGGGCGCAAACTGTCCCGTGCGCTCGAAGGAACTGACATCCCCTTCGACATCGTGACCTATCCGAACGCCGGTCATTCGTTCATGAATCAGGCCGAAGGCCACCGGGTGTCCAAGGCGCTGGTCGGGCGTCCGCTCATGGCGGTTGCGTTCGATGAGGGTGCGTCGGAGGACTCGTGGACAAGAATCGAAGCGTTCTTCGAGGTGCACCTCTGATCGAGGCAGAGTCCTACACAGGTTCGAGCACGAGTCGTTTCGTCGGGAGTCGGGAGATGTAGACCACGAGGGAGAGCGCCAGTGCGACGAGTCCGACGCGGATGACGGCGTTGTCGATGACGAATACCACCGAGATCGTGAAAGTCACGATGATGGCGGCGATGGCGATCGTCTTGGCCCGCACGGTGAAACCGATCCCGGCCCGCCAGTCCCGAACGATGCCGCCGAAGAGTCTGTTCTCGACGAGCCACCGGTCGAAGCGTTCAGACGACTTGGAGAAGAAGAAGGCGGCCAGGAGAACGGGGCCTACGGTCGGGATGAGCGGAATGGCGATGCCGACGAACGCGAGTGCCAGGAAGAAGATCCCGAGTACGAGATAGAAGGATCGGAGCACGCGGCTCCTGACGACAGTCATCGAGCAGGAACCATATCGTCGCCGACGGCCGACAGCATGTCGGATTACGGCTACATTCACGCCATGTCATGGCTCGGTCGATTCTTCGCAAAGGGGGCGCCCACCGGGCGGGTTGCGGGTGAACCGACGAGCGGCAACGGCGCATCGTCGTTCCACCTGTGGTGGGATCTCCCGTACGGAGAGTTGCTCACCGAGGTGTCGGCGACGCTTGAGATCGTCGAGCCGCCGACCGTTGAGCGCCTCTACTTCTGGGCGCTGCAGATCTCTTTTGTAAGACCGGGCGGGGGAGGAGCGCATCT
>JAUVNV010000174.1 GCA_030599515.1 Acidimicrobiia bacterium | reverse complement strand
TAGACGTTGTACCCACCCCGGATGATCATGTCCTTCTTGCGGTCGACGACGTAGTAGTAGCCGTCATCGTCGACCGTCCCGATGTCCCCGGTGTGGAACCACCCGTCGATGATCGCCTCGGCGGTGGCCTCCGGCCGCTTGTAGTAGCCGCGCATCACGTTGTGGCCCTTGATGCAGATCTCGCCCGGCGTGTCGGTATCCGTGACGACGTTGCCTTCGTCGTCCTCGAGTCGGAACTGGACACCCCAGAGCGGCGGGCCGATCGATCCAGCCTTCTTCGGGCGATCGAGTACGTTGAACGAGGCAACCGGAGAGGTCTCGGAGAGTCCGTACCCCTCCAGAATGTTGACTCCGTACTTGTCGTCGAACGCCTTCATCACCTCGACCGGCATGGCGGCACCCCCGGACACGCAGTACTGGAGAGAGAGGTCGAAGTCGTCGGCCTCAGGCGTGTGCAGAAGGGCGAAGTACATCGTGGGGACGCCGGCGAAAAGGTTCACTTTGTGTTTCTGCATGAGACCGAGCGCGTCGATCGGATCGAAGCGGGGGAGCAGCACAACTGTTCCTCCCTGCCCGAGAACGGCGTTGTGCATCACGGTCTGTCCGAAGCTGTGGAACAGCGGCAACGTCGCGAGTGCGACTGTGTCCGACCCCAACGGGAGGAGGGCGGTCCCGCAGTAGCGAGCGTTGAAGAACATGTTGAAGTGCGTTAGCTCGGCGCCCTTCGGATAGCCCGTCGTCCCGGACGTGTACAGGATGACCGCAGGATCATCCGGCATCGTCGGTGCGTGATCAGCGTACGGCTCGGCTGCCGCGATGAGCGAGGTCATGTTCAGAGCATTCTCCGGCGCTGAGACGTCGGTCGGATCGGCCTTGGCCATGATGAGGTGGTGGCAGCTCTCCGCTCGATTGAAACCGGCCTCGGCGGGTCCGAAGAAGCCTTCCCAAGCCACGATCGCGACCGAGTCCGAGTCGTTGAGGTGATACGCCACTTCGTCCGCAGTGAGGAGGACGTTGAGGGGAACCACGACCGCTCCGGCAGCAAGCGTCCCGAAGTAGGCGATGGTGAAGTGCGGAACGTTGGGGAGAAGCAGAGCGACGTGTTGACCGGGGTGGATGCCCAGGTCCCGCAACGCTCCGGCGAAACGCTGAGCCGCGCCGTGGAGTTGATCGTAGGACAGAGTCGTGTCACCGACGGCGAGTGCGGTGTGCTCCGGGTTCGATTTGGCGCTCTCGTGGAGCAGCGTGGCGACGTTGAGGCTCACGTGGTTTCCTTTCGACGACAGAGGCTCAAGGTACAGGACTCGGCCGTTGCATGCGTCGTCGTCCGGAAGCGACCTTCGACCCTTGCATCGCACGGCCGCAGCATCGACCATGATGGGCACTATGCGAACACTCATCAGCAACGGAACGGTCGTGACGGCTGCCATGGCGACGGAGGCAGACGTCGTCATCGAAGGAGAACGGATCGTCGGACTCGTGGCGCCCGGCGCGGCAGGAAGCGAGTTCAATCGGGTGATCGATGCCACCGGTCGGTACGTGATTCCGGGCGGCGTCGACATGCACACCCACATGGAGTTGCCCGTGTCGGGAACATCCTCGGCAGACACGTACGAGACGGGTACGAGGGCTGCCGCCATCGGCGGGACCACGACGATCATCGACTACGCCGGGCAGACACGAGGCGGAACGCTCAAAGACGGTCTCGCCGAGTGGATGGCCCGCGCCCGGGGGAACTCGTACATCGACTACGGGTTCCACATGATGGTCACCGACGTCCACGATCGCACGCTCGACGAATTCTCCGAGATGATGCACGACGGTGTGACCACCTTCAAGCTCTTCACGGCGTACCCCGGTGTGAACCTCTCGGACGATCGGCAGATCCTCGAAGCCATGCAGGTAGCGGCTTCGATCGGCGCCACCATCATGATGCATGCCGAGAACGGCATCGCTATCGATGCTCTGCGAGACCAGGCCGTCGCGCGTGGGGAGACCGATCCGATCCATCACCTGCTCACCCGTCCGGCGTCGATGGAGGCCGAGGCCGTGCACCGGGTCGTCGCACTTGCCGAAATCGCGAGCTGCCCTCTCGTGATCGTGCACATCTCGTCGCAGGATGCATTCGCCGAGGCCGTCGTTGCCCGCGATCGGGGGTTGCCCGTCTTCGCCGAAACCTGCCCTCAGTATCTGTGGCTCGCGCAGGAAGATCTCCCCGAGGGATTCGAGGCTGCGAAATTCGTTTGCTCGCCGCCGCTCCGGCGCCGGGCAGAAGGGCACCAGGCGGCGCTGTGGTCCGGGGTCTCGTCCGGGAGGATCGACGCGGTCGCCACCGACCACTGCCCATTCACGTGGGAGCAGAAGGAAGCCGGGCGCGGCGACTTCCGCAAGATCCCGAACGGCCTCGGTGTTGTCGAGCACCGGATCGACCTCGTCTATCAGGGTGTTGTGGAAGGGTGGATTCCGCTCACCAGGTGGATCGAAGTGACCGCCGAGACGCCCGCCAAGCTGTCGGGGATCTATCCGAAGAAGGGCACCATCGCTCCCGGCTCCGATGCAGACGTCGTCATCTACGATCCGGCAGCATCCCACACGCTGTCTGCCAAGACGCACTCGATGAACCTCGACTACTCGGTGTTCGAGGGTGCTGAGATCGGCGGTCGGGTGGAGACCGTCATCATGCGTGGAGAGGTCATCGTCGACGGGGGCGAGTTCGTGGGAGAGGCAGGGCGTGGGGAGTACCTGCACCGTGGCACGAATGCATTGCTACCTGAGAAAGTAGCCGACTAACCCAACGAGCAGCCGAGTAGGCGGGGGTGGGCCGGCACTTGATCAGCCTGCGACGTGCGGTCGGCGCTTGGCCAACTCTCCGCGGATCACCGTGGCTACCACGATCAGGACGAGGAGCGTGAGAGCGATGGCGTTGAGCATACCTCCCCACTTCTTGACCTCGTAGGAATCCGCCAGGTCGCCCGCTACCCGCACGGATACCGAGATCTGGAGGAGGATGAGGGGAACCCACATCTCCCTGCCGAAGGGGAAGGCGAGACCGGCAAGCGCCGGAATGACGATGGGGGCGTGAGCCATGATCATCGACATGATGAACCCGAGGAACAGCGTGTGGAGAGCGGCGTCGTAGCCGGTCGAGCCGAACTCGAGGCCCGTTGTGATCCAGAGGGTTCCAGACACCGCGAGCCATGCGTAGCCCACGAGCAGTCCGGCAGCCATGTAGCGCGTGACACCGCCGAGACGGATCGTGCGTCTGGCGATGTCGTAGCGGAGCAGCCAGAGAGCGATGAGGAGATTCCCGAGGCCTGCGATCCGGGCGCCCGTGTCCGCGCTCACCCACGCGATCATCGACCCTGCGATCACGATGGCAACGGCACCGGCGAGTTGCCGCTTCGATGAGGGGGTGGTTGCGATCAAGCGAGCGAGTTCCAGGCGTTCACCTGCGATCGTGAGGATGAGGAACGCAGCGAGCCAGGGAACGAGGGACGGGACCGGCTCGCCCGCCAGCCAGGTGCCGGCTGCGAGCACCCACGATATGGCGCCGATGCCCATCAGGATGATGTGAGCCTCGGGCTGCATGCGATAGGCCACGGCGAACAGCATGACGAGAACCGTTCCTGCGACAAGGAGCAACGCTCCGGTGAGTTCGCCGGGTGCTCCGGCGAGCATCGTGATGACCGATGCTGCAGCAAGGATCGGCGTGATCCACGCCCACGACTTGCCGATGGCGACTGCTCTCTCCATGCCGATAACGGTGCCGAGAAAACCGAGCACGAGGATCGGACCGTGGGTGCCAGGAGCGGGGGAAGACCCGATCGACCAGCCCATGCGCGTCAAACCCATCCAGACTCCAAGGACGAGCGCTGAGACGGCGACGAGCGCGACTGCGATGCGGATCGGAACGGGGACGGTCATCCGGCGAGGATACCCGTGACCATGTCCCCCCAGACTGCTGCATCCGTGTCGATCGGGATAGTCTTCCCGGCATGGACGCAGCACCTCTCCCCGACGAGCGCGAGGCGGCAGCCTGGGACGCACTCGGACAGGTGATCGACCCCGAGCTTGGTCTGCCCGTGACCGATTTGGGTCTCATCTACAAGATCGAGTTTGACGGTCCGACGGCCAACGTCGACATGACCACGACCACCCCCGTCTGCCCTCTTGGTGCATACCTCAGCCAGATGGCCGAGACGAAACTCAAAGAGATTCCCGGCGTCGATCGCGCGGTCATCCAGATCGTGCATGAACCACCTTGGAAGCCGGAGATGATGAGCGACCGGGCGCGGCAGGTGCTGGGAATTGGTACCCGGTAGTCGGTTGTCGGTATCCGGTATCCGGTATCCGGTATCCGGAAGTCGGTGAAGGATCTCTCTTGCTTGCAGCTTGAAGCTTGTGTCTTGTGGCTGGCAGCTACTCAGCTACCGACCCGCTCGTCAATGTGACCACGCGGTTGACTCTCGGGTGAGCTTCCAGGATCGTTGCCAGTGCTTGGGCTGACCCTTCGGTTTCTGGAGTTACTTTCGTTATCGCCATCACGACTCGTGCTGTTGGCGGGATGCTCTTCAGGCCAACGGTGGGGTGGAGGAGGACTCGTGCGGCGTCTTCGATTGTCAGCGGGTCGTCCTCTGCGATGCCGGCGATCTTTGCGACGAGGTTCGGGCGGAAGGCGACTTCTGAGATCGGATGCCCGATGGCATCGACACCGGCGACCACGATCACCGTGGTCGAAAGCCCGGGGATTACCGGTTCGTGATCTGCCGGTGCCTTGATCGACATCGAACGTGCACCGTCGGCTTCGACAACCAGGTGATCGGCAGTGGTCTCCAGGAACAGGCGATCGGAAGCTTCTGCCGTGGGTCCGGTGACCTTGCCCGGGACCTCGCCGGTCACGACGAACAGGGGTCGTCCCGGCTCCAGAACCTTCTCGACTTCGGTCGGATCGTCCGACCAGCAGGTCGGTTCGATGATCTGGTCGGCGGCCATCTTCGTCGTGGTGGTCAGGATGACACGTCCGGAAGCGGCGGCGAGGTCTCGGCCGAGGGTGAACAGAATCGTTGACTTGCCGCCCGCTCCGACGATCGACACAAGCTCGTGGTCACCGATGCCGATGCGATCGGCGAGGGAGATCGCCATCAGCTCTCGTCGCCGAGCCGAACCAGCACGGCTTCGAGCACGGCGCCACCGATCGAGAGAGCCTTGTCCGAGATCTGGCGGATCGCGTGCGGATCGAATCGAGGGTCAACGTCCCCGATCTTGAGACCGATCTCAACAGGTCCCGGCTGGATCAGCCCACGGACAGTTCCTCCGATCTTCGCCCTAACCGGCGTGTCGTCGATTACGCCGAGCAGTTGGTCGGCCTCTACGAGGTCGCCGAAACCGACATTCCATCGAAGTACTCCGTTGACGGCTGCCCGAAGCACGCGATCGCCGCTGGCACCGCCGATCTCACCCGGGATGCCGGTGTTCGGCGCCGCCGGTCCGTCCCAAATGACCCGGCCGAGCCGGTGGCCGCGCATCGTCTCGATGACCGCATCGCAGTCGCGACCGGCGACGAATCCAGGTCCGAGTCCGACGACGAGAGGTGCCTGGTCGATCGTCGTATCGAGGGATCGCTTGGCGAGACGAGCGT
>JAUVNV010000234.1 GCA_030599515.1 Acidimicrobiia bacterium | reverse complement strand
TCAGCCATGTGGTTCCTCCTGGCGATGATGCCGAGGACACCGGCGCCGGCGGCCGCGAGGACCGTCGCACCCATCGACACGGGCTGCACGACGTTCTTCCACACGTCGGCAACGACGGGAGTCGGTGGCGGGTCAGCCGGTATGTCGAGTGTCTCGGGGTCGTCGGGCAGCACCAGGATCAGGCCGAGTCCACCAGCCTGCGTCTCTCCGTAGACCTGGACCTTCGGATAGCGGTCCTTGAGCGCCGCCACGCGCTCTTTCGCCTCGGCCAGGATCTCGTCACGGTCGCCGTACTTCAGCGCTTGCGCCGGACAGGTGGTCACACACCATGGTGACCCGCCGGCACCGACGTTCGCTGCGCATCCATCGCACTTGCTCGAACGGCCGTCAGACATCACCGGAATCTCATAGGGACACGACTGGACGCAGTAGCCGCAGCCGCTGCACGCATCCCGATTCAGCCGGGTGAGGCCGTCTTCCTTGAACAGGGCACCGGTCGGGCACACGGCGACGCACGTGGCGTCGGCGCAGTGGTAGCAGCGGTGGTTCTGGAATCCGCCGGTGAGATCGGGGAAGGTTCCGGATGTGTGCTCGATCAGTTCGATGTACTGCCTGCCGATCGGGAGTTCGTTGCCGGTCTTGCAGGCCACAACGCAGGCCTCGCATCCGATGCACCGGCTCATGTCGAGGAGGAACGCAGATGCCATGTCAGCTTCCCTCCACCAGTCGAACGAAGTTGACGCGCATACCGGCGCCCCCGCTGATCGGATCGAGCTTGTAGCGACTCATCAGCTTCGTGTCGCTCGCGCCCCGGCCGTTCGCGTTCGTGAGACCTTCTGCGTTCTGCCCAAACCCGTGTGCCATGAACACGGCGTCCCGGCGAATGCGTTGGGTCGCCTTGACGGCGATCGGTCCGCTGCGGTCGCCGTTGTCGTTCTCGAGCCAGACCTTGTCGCCGCTGGCATAACCGAGCGCCGCGGCCTCGTCCTCGTTGATCCACAGTTCGTTCTCCGGTGACACATCGCTCAGCACCGGCGTGTTCTGCGTCTTGGCGAACGTGTGGAGCGGGTTCCGGCCGTAGAGAAGCCGGTAGTAGCCGTCCGGTGGCTCCTCCGTCGGTTCGTAAACCGGGATGGCATCGAGACCCGCCTCTGCGAGTTCGGCCACCGACAGATCGATCTTCCCCGACGCCGTGTGGAACGGCGACTCGCCCTCGAAATCCTCGAGATAGGGTTTCCCTTCCTGGATGATCACGCCGCCGGAGTCGTGCATCTTCTCGAGGCTGGATCCGACGGATCGCAGCCGGGTGTCGAGATACTCCTCGATCGTCTCCCACTTGAAGTAGGCGTCGAGACCGACCCGGAGACCAAGCTCTCTGGCCATCATCCACCCGGGCATCGTGTCGTACATCGGCGGCACCGCCGGCTCGCGCATCTGGATGAACGGCGTCTTGTGGGGAACGGTGGAGAGCTCGTCGTACCGTTCGAGGAAGGTCGCTTCGGGGAACACGACGTCGGCCCACGCCACGTGCTCCTGCGGCAGGACGTCGACGGCGAGCACGAAGTCGAGCTTCTTGAGCGCTTCGATCGTTCTCGACGGAATTGGGATCGAGTTGAGAAGATTGACGCCGTAGATCATGAGCCCTGCGATCCGATAGGGATCGTCTGTGATCATCGGGTCGATGAGTTCCTGCATCGCCGTAGGTCCGCGCAGGAAGGTCTCACGAGCCCCGTCGGCCCGTGCCTTGCCCGTGGGGCCGAGCGGGAGCTCTGCGCTCTCCTCTCCCGGTTCGGCGGAACAGCCACCGGAGCTGCCGGTGACGGCGAACGGCGGATGTGGATAGGAGTCGAGGAACGGCGACTTGTTGAAGTACATCCCGCCATGCCGCCCGTATGCGCCGAGCAGCGAATTGAGGATGAACACGGCTCTCATGCGCTGGGAGTCGTTGCCGTACCAGGTGACGTGGCGACCCGGCATGATCGCTGCCCGGGGCAGGCGATCCGCCATCACTCCGGCCGTCGTCCGGATCTGTTCGGCCGAGAGATCCGTGATCCCGGCTGCCCACTCGGGGGTGAATTCCTGGATGTGATTGGTGAGTTCGTCGAGTCCGGTCGCCCATTCGTCGATGTAGGCGCGGTCGAAGCGATCTTCGGTGATGAGCACGTTGATCCAGGCGAGCAGCAGAGCAGTGTCGGTCCCCGGCTTGATCGGCAGCCAGTAGTCGGCCTTGGCAGCGGCACTTGAGAATCGAGGATCGACGACGATCACCTGTGCGCCGCGAGAGCGGGACTCGATGAAGTCCTGCATCACCGTGTTCCTGCTGTCTTCTCCGATGTGGCTTCCGATCAGTGTGACGCACTCGATCTCATCCCAGTCCATCGGCTCGTGTCCGCCGACCGGGAATCCGAGCGTCAGTGTTGACGCCTCGTCGCGCGGGCTGAGGCAGAGCGACGACGACGGCTTCGCAGCGTTCGGTGTGCCCCACGCCTGGGCGAAGTAGTCGGTGAACCAGAAGTCACCGGTGGTGTGGCCGAAGATCGCGAGAGCCTCGGGGCCGTAGGTGTCCTTGATCGCGAGGATCTTCTCTGCCGTGTAGTCGAGTGCCTCTTCCCAGGTGACTTCGCGGAACTTGCCCTCGCCGCGCTCGCCGGTTCGGATCATCGGTGATTGAAGGCGATCGGGATCGTTCATGAACGACACGCCGGCCTGACCGCGACCGCACAGCATTCCCCGACTCTTCGGGTCGAGGGAGTTACCGTCGATCTTCATGACCTGCCCGTTGATGCTCTGAACGGCGATGCCACACTTCCACGGGCACATGTCGCAGTAGTTGTAGGTGGTGACGACGTCGCCCTTGGCGAACCACGGCGGATCGGGGTAGCGCATCGCCAACGGCGAGCGGGTGGATCCCATCAGGGCGGTTCCCGCGACACCGGCCGCAAGGAACTGTCTTCTGGTGATCTGAAGGTCGATTCTGGCCACGCGGAAGCTCCCATCAATGGAAGATCCCCGTCGCGTGGCTACTTCGTCGCCGAATCCGGTCCCCGGTCCGGAGACGTCCACGTATCCGCGGATCGCTGTTGTCGTATTGTCCAACGACGAGGCCCGGTACCTCTAGGGACCGAAGTCCCCAGCCTCGTGGCAAAAGTCCCTAAGGAGCACTTCGTTCTCGGTACGGAGGACGTCTCATATCTCCTGTCTACTCTTGGCTCATGGATCTTGTTGAAACCATTCGGGCGTCCGTCATCGGTAGCGACTACGTCGTGCCGGGACCGTTCGGGCACCGGCGTGTCACCTACGCCGACTACACGGCTTCCGGCCGCTCCTTGTCGTTCATCGAGGACTACTTGCGGGAAGTCGTTCTCCCCCTCTACGCCAACACCCACACGGAATCTTCGGGAACCGGACTCCAGACCACCCGCTTCCGGGAAGAGGCTCGAGAGATGATCCGGAGTTGCGTCAATGCAAGCGATGAACACGCCGTCATATTCGCCGGGTCGGGGGCCACCGGAGCGATCGATCGCCTCATCGCCGTTCTCGGTCTCCGCATCCCCGGTGCCCTCGACGAGAAGTATCACCTGTCCGACCATATTCCGACCTCCGAACGCCCCGTCGTGTTCACCGGACCCTTCGAACACCACTCCAACGAACTCCCGTGGCGCGAGACCATCGCCCACGTTGTGCGCATCGAAGAGGACACCGATGGGCACATCGACCTCGCTCAACTCGAACATGAGTTGAAGGCGTATGCGGACCGCCCGTTGAGGATCGGCAGCTTCTCGGCTGCTTCCAACGTCACCGGAATCATCACCGACACCAGGGCTGTGACGCGGCTCCTGCACGAGCACGATGCGCTTTCATTCTGGGATTTCGCTGCTGCCGCTCCATACGTTTCGATCGACATGACTCCCGAAGACGAGCCTCTCGCCTACAAGGACGCCATCTTCATCTCTCCCCACAAGATGATCGGAGGCCCGGGGACG
>JAUVNV010000130.1 GCA_030599515.1 Acidimicrobiia bacterium | reverse complement strand
GGCAGATGCAGTGGCGGGGAGAGAAGCGTCCCTCACACGACGACGTCTGGATCCATGGCTCACATCGGCCCTGCTGCTCTCCCGATGTCGCCCGGGGCCACGTCGATATCCACCCATATAGTGGTCGACATGAGCCCAGAACGCCGCCGCGGCACCACAGCTTCTGCGACCCACCTGGGTTGCTCGTCGGGCATCGTGTGCGTCGTCCGTCCCGCCGGCCACGGCCTGTGAGCCGCGGCGCGGTCGGCGTCGCCCTGGCCACCGTCGGCGCGGTCATCTTCGGTGTGGGCGCCACGCTCGTGGGGTTCGTCATCGAAGACATCGACCCCTTCCGGCTCGCGTCCCTCCGGATCGCGGTCGCCGGCCTCGTCCTCCTGCCGTGGGCGATCGCTCACAGGACCGCAATCTT
Source organism: Acidimicrobiia bacterium (assembly GCA_030599515.1). Classification (GTDB taxonomy): domain Bacteria; phylum Actinomycetota; class Acidimicrobiia; order Spongiisociales; family UBA5794; genus JAHEEL01. The sequence goes on along the minus strand of JAUVNV010000130.1, from coordinate 6,833 downwards.
GCGAGCACCGGTCCTCGTCGGACTAGTCGGCGTCTTGCAGATCGTGCTCAACGGGGCCCTCTACATCGCGATAGATCGGATCGGGGTTGGGCCTGCCGTCGGGCTCGAGTTCCTCGCTCCCGTTCTTGTGGTGACGTGGGATCGGGTGGCGGGTCATGCTCATCCACGGCCGCTCACCTGGGCTGCCGTCGCGAGTGCTGTGGTTGGTGTGGCCCTGTTGGTCCAGATCGGCGATCTGGACGGCCTGGATATTGTGGGGTTGCTCGCCGGCCTTGTCGCGGCGATCGGCCTAGCCGTCTACCTTCGCCTTGGTGAGCATGTCGGGGGGATCGTCGGCGGGTTCCCACTCGCGGCAGGTGCCATCACGATCGGCGGTGCCGTCGGCTTCGTCGTTGCCCGCCCATGGACCATGTCGATACCTTCTGATCCTGTGGTGATCTGGTCGGTGATCGTTCTCGGCACAATCGGGTTGGCGATCCCGCTGTCGATGGAAATCGCCGCGCTTTCGCGTGTGCCGGCACGGATCATCGGCGTCATCATCGCGATCGAACCCGTAGCGGCGGCGGTCACGGCATGGGTGTTCCTCGATCAGACGTTGGGATCGTCTCAGATCGTCGGTCTCGTACTCATCGTCATCGCCGTAGGGGCAGTTTCTCTCACGGCGTCATCCGGTCGAGGCGAGCCGACGGTCATCGCAACAGCGCTCTGAACCGGGTGCAACCGGGCATGTCGAAGCGACCTCGCGTTTCTGTCGTACCCCCTCGCTACGGTCGAGATAGGCCGGTGAGAGGAACCCGAGAGGAGCCACAATGGATCTCCGTACGCAAGCCTGGATCGACCAGGAGGACGCCCGTGTCGCTGCGACCATCCGTCGCCACGGCTGGCTCATCCGATACGTCGGTGGCGACACCTGCAGCAGACCCGGATGCGACGATCCGCAGTCCGACGGTCCCCCGTTCGCATACACGGTCGGGTTGTTCGGTCTCGCCCACCCGGAGCTGCTCATCTTCGGTGTACCGCCGGGCACAGCAAGCGCTGTTCTCAACGACCTCGGCGAGCGCGTCCGCTCCGGAGACGCGCTGATGGCAGGAGAACTCATCACCTTCGACGATTGGCCACACCGCATCATCCCGGAGACGGTTCCCAACCCGGGCGAGATCGTGTTCGACTCGAATCGGTTCTACCAGCGACCCGACGACTACTCGGTCCCGGTTCTCCAACTCAGCTACGACGACACGCAGGGCAGGTTCCCCTGGGACGAGGGCTACGCGGCCCCTGAGATGCAGCCCAGACCCGGAACGTACAAGGCCTGAAGGCACCTCTTCGCCGACCCGGATCGGGTTGCCGGTCCACTGCTAGCCTCGCCGACATGAACGCTTCGACAGCCGCCTTGCGCCGCACGTCCCTCTTCGATTGGCATGAGAGCCATGGAGCCACACTCGTCGACTTCGCAGGCTGGGAGATGCCCGTCCAGTACGAGACAGGCACCATCGCCGAGCATCTCGCCACCCGCCGGGGCGCCGGCCTCTTCGACGTCGCCCACATGGGTCGCTATCGCTTCACCGGTCCCGGAGTGCTGAATCATCTCAGCCGGGTTCTCACCAACGACCCGCGAGGCTTGAACGTGGGCGAGGCCCACTACGCATTCATCGGCAACGAGAACGGTGGCGCCGTCGACGATGCCTACCTGTACTGCATCGGCGTTGATGACTACCTCCTCGTCGCGAACGCCGACAACCGCGAGAAGGACTGGGACTGGCTCGCGACCCACACCGTCGACGGGTCCAATATGGTCGACGTGAGCGACGACTTCGGGATGATCTCGCTTCAGGGACCGACGTCGACGGACATCCTCCAGGAAGCGCTCGGTGACATCGATCTGCCCGAGAACAAGCGCAACCAGCTGTGCATCGCGGACGTGGACGGTCGCCCGCTCATCATCGCACGCACGGGGTACACGGGTGAGGCGATCGCTTTCGAGCTGTTTCCGGAAGCAGACTTCACGGTGGAACTGTGGGAGCGGCTCGTCGCTGCGGGCGCCGTGCCGAACGGCCTCGCTGCACGGGACTCGCTGCGACTTGAAGCGGGCCTGCCCCTCTACGGTCATGAACTCGGGCCCGACATCGACGGTAACGACATCCCGATCTTCGCCAACTCGCTGGCAACCTTCGGGGTTCGCCGGACCGGCGACGAGTTCATCGGACACGCCGACCTTGCCCGGCAACGTGCTGAGTACGAGTTGATCAAACGCGACGAGATGACGGTTCCGGTGCAGGATCGCGGTTTGACCCATCTGGTGCAGCCAATCGCCGTGTTCGACGGCCGCAAACCGCTGCGTGCCGGATACCGCCTGTTCCTCGATGGCGAGCCCGTTGGCTACGTCACGTCCGGCACCAGCGTGCCCTACACCCACTTCGAAGGACCCGGCATCGACGCCGTGCCCGGTGAAGAGCACGGTCTGCGCCCAATCGGACTCGCCCTTGTCCGATCCGACATCCGGTATCGCTCGGACGTCCCCGTCGTGTTCGAGGTGGTCGACGACCGCGGCCGGTCGAGCAACGCCGAACTCGTGCAGCGCAACGTGTGGCCGACGGCACCGTTCGTGCGCCCCTATCCCGGGTTCGAGGTGAAAGAGCCGGGAGCGGTTCTGGACAAGGGCGGCCTCGTCGCCGCTGCGGATCGTCTGCGTCGTGACAGCAACGCGAACACCCGGTGGCGGCGGGAGGACTGCATCAACCTCATCCCCTCCGAGCAATGCACGTCGTCGTTCGTCGACACGCTGTGTCGTGAGGACCCGGCCGGCCGGTACAACGAACACAACCGACTCAAGGCACTCGGTCCGAATGCCGGTGACGTCCGCTACTACCAGGGAACCGGCTTCATCACGGAGAAAGAGGAAGATCTCAAGGCGGCACTGCGTGCGTTCTTCGGTTGCACCCAGGTCGAGCCGAGGGTGATCAGCGGTCAGATGGCCAACGATGCGGTCTACGACGCTCTCAAGCAGTTCAGGAACCGGTTCCGCAGTCGGCGTGCCCCTCAACTCCTCGAACGGGTCCTCGTCCACGATCTCAACAAGGGCGGTCACCTGAGTGCACAGATCGGCGGAGCACTGAAGAACTACGTCGCCATCGATCCCAGAACCGAACGGCCCGCCGTCGAGCAATTCCCGATGCGGAGAGATCTGCCGTTTGCGATCGATGTTGAGGCGACCAAGGAGCTGATCGCCGGGACGAACCCGACACTGATCGTCTTCGGCCGCAGCGTGATCATTCACAAGGAGCCCGTTGCCCCGATCGCCGCTTTCGTCCACGAGCTCTACGGCGTCGACAATCCCGATCGGCCGCTCATCATGTACGACGGGGCCCACGTACTCGGGCTTCTCGGCCCGTACTTCCAGGATCCGCTTGCCGAGGGTGCCGACGTCGTGACCGGCTCGACCCACAAGAGCTACTTCGGACCGCAGCGCGGCGTGATTCTGAGCAACATCGATCCGGGTTCACCGTTCGAGGGGTTCTGGCGTCACGTCGAGTCCCGGACGTTCCCCGGCCATGTGAGCAACCACCATCTCGGCACGCTGCTCGGACTCCTCGGTGCGACCTACGAGATGCTCGAGTATCGGGACCAGTACCCGCCGCAGGTCATCGCGAACGCCCGTGCGTTCGCTGCCGCTCTCCGGCAAGAAGGCCTCGCTCTCGAAGGCGATCCGGCCAACGGCTACACCGACACGCACCAGGTGGTGCTGCGGGCGTCGCGGGCACAGGGTATCCGGCTCGCCGAGACCCTGGAGCAGAACAACATCATCACGAACTCGCAGGCGCTCCACGACGACCCGAGCTTCACGGCCGCGAGCGGAATCCGTATGGGCACGTCGGAGATGACCCGGTACGGCATGGTCGAGACCGACTTCGAGGAGTTCGCACCGCTCCTCGCAGCGATCGTCCGCGACGGAGACCGCCAACCGGAAGATCACTGGGCTGATGCCGTCACCGGTTTCCGGAGCCGCTTCCGCGAGATGCGCTACACGCTATAGAGAGCGGCGGGCGAGGACCGGCGACCAAAGCGGATGCAGTGAGGCCGCCGAAGTCGTCCTCGGGGCTACGCTCGTCGACCATGACGAAACGTGACCGGTGGTCGGACGACGACATCCTCGAGACCTTCCGCAAACGGGAGTACCTCGTCCTGGAGGTCCGGGGCGGCATGACGCTGACACACACCGGCTCGCGATTCACCGGCACGGTCGCCGAGTTCTCCCAGGGTGACCTGGTGGTCCTGGTCGATAGGTGGGGCGAGCGCCAATCGTTCCAGGCCCTGGACGGGGCCTTCATGCACAACGGCGTGCGCGTGGCCATGAGAGAGCCGGCATCGGCCCCACCTGCAGCCCCACGGTTCACGGCCTCGGGATCGATCGAGGCTGGTAGATCTCGAGCACGCGTTGCCATGGCGAGTCGCATCTGGGTCGAGGGCATCCACGACGCCGAACTGATCGAGAAGATCTGGGGTGACGATCTCAGAGAGGAGGCAGTTGTGGTCGAGCCGTTGTACGGAGCGGACGATCTGGCCACGGCCGTCGGAAAGTTCCGACCGGGGCCCAGCAGAAGGCTCGGCGTTCTCCTGGATCACCTCGTCGAAGGATCGAAGGAGACCCGAATCGCGCAGAGCGTGAAGCATCCCGACGTTCTGATTCTCGGCCATCCCTACGTCGACATCTGGCAGGCCATCAAACCCGACACGGTGGGCTTCGCCGAGTGGCCGGAGATACCACGAGGTCAACCCTGGAAAGAGGGCGTCATCGAGAGCCTCGGGTTCGACATCGACCCAGGCCGCTTCTGGACGAAGGTCCTGGAATCCGTCTCGTCGTACAAGGATATCGAAACGCCGCTCGTCAACGCCGTTGAGCAACTCATCGACTTCGTCACCGTCGGTGGCGGGAAGCCATGACTCTGAGGAACCGCTTCGTCACCTGAGTTCGCAGAACGCACTCTCGACGGGCTATCCGACGCAACCCTGCTCTTCTCCCGATTTGGTAGAGCCATCTCATCTGAGTCAGCCGTTCGGCGTGACTCTCTCCGTCGATCTGCGACTGACACGCAGGAGTGACTTCGTTGTGTGCCTGTGCCGAGAACGGGGTCACGCGTACTCTGATAGCGGGAGGTGATCAGTTCTGTGTGGTTGACGACAATACGCTACGGATCTGAGACGGCCCCCACCAAACGAGCGACGGCCTGAGGAGCTTGATGAAGCCGGGAAGATCACACCGGTCATCGATAGGACCTATCCGCTGAGCGAGACCCCCGAGGCCATCGGTCATGTCGGAGAAGGACACGCCCAAGGAAAGATCATCATCACCGCGTGAAGCGCCGGTCACCGCTCAGATCACAGGACCTCGACACAGAGCACTCCTCTGCATTGGACAGCGCGAGACGGCACACATGGTCGGCCTGGCTACGGTGACGACGGCTCTTCCCGACGGAAGAGAACGGGAGTACGGTCATTGTGGACTGGAGGATGCGTTTGCGTCGAGTGTGGGCTGGAGTTTGTCTGATTCTGATGGTTGCGGCCTGTGGCGGTGACGAGATGTCCGTGACCGATTACGTAGAGCGTATCAACGCCGTCGTGGACCGAGCAGCTCAGCAGTACTTCGATCTCGCTGCAAGCCCGCAAGGGGAGGTCCTAGTCGCCGGGGTGGAACAGCTCACCAACTTCACTCCGCAAGACTTGCAGGTGGCTCTCGAGCATGTCCGTGAGATCGAGGCCGAGGTCGAGGAAGCCATCGACGCCATCGAACCTCCCGAACCGGTCGCCGACCTCCACCACCTCTTGTTCGACTTCGATGACGACTTCATCTCCGCCCAGGAGGCGTTGGCCGTCAGGGCGGGCACGGCCGAGAACTGGGAGGAGCTCTCCGACAGCCCCGAGATGGCGGCCTACCGGCACGCGCTCACCGAAGACAAACAGCAATGTGCCGACTCCCAGACCGAGATGAACGCCATCACGGAGCGACGTGAAGTCTTCGCTGATACGCCTTGGGTTCCAGGTGAGTTGAAGGACGTTGTCGAGGCTGTGCTCGGCTGCGCAGGATACCCCGAGCATCCCGAGGATGTGTACCGCCCGCCACCCACCGCCACGCCGTAGGTCACCCCTACTTCTGGCACAGAGGGGTGCGGGACGACCTACATCGTCTTGCGCTGCCGGTCATGATCTGGCGGTTGCCGCCGCGAACTCGATCCCCCGCTGGGAGTGGGGATCGTGCGAATTCTCCAGTGGGCGACCTCATAACCAGATCGGTAGGATTGATCGCATCACTGCAAGAGGAGGCATCCGGTGATTGCACAGCCCGAGTCGTATCCAGCCCGCCTAGACATCGACTACCCGGAGAAACTCGATCGGCTCACGACATTCTTCCGACTGATCTGGGCCATTCCGATCATCATCGTCCTGACCGTCCTCTCGTCGACTGCAAGTTCGACCGTGATCGTGGTCACGAAGACCGGCGAGACGGTGTCCGAGGTCACGAGGACCAGCGGAGGGATCGCCGCCGGACTCTGGTTCGCGACGGTGCTGATGATCGTGTTCCGGGAGCGTTACCCACGCTGGTGGTTCGACTTCGCACGGGAACTCACGCGTTTCGAGGCGCGGGTCGGTGCCTACCTCGGGCTTCTGACCGATCGGTACCCGTCGACCGTTGACGAGCAGGCGGTCCATCTCGAGATCGACTATCCCGACGTCGAACAGGATCTCAATCGTTGGCTACCCCTGGTGAAGTGGCTGCTGGCAATTCCACACTTCATCGTCCTGGCCGTGCTCGCGATCGTCGCGTTCTTCGCGATCATCAT
>JAUVNV010000113.1 GCA_030599515.1 Acidimicrobiia bacterium | reverse complement strand
CGATCCCCGGCTCCCATTCCTCTTCGGATTCCATACCCCCGGCGAGTTTGCGGCACGGCTCGCCGAGATCTGCGAGTCGTTCGCATGACCCGTCAAACCACGACCCTGATCGTCACCGGAGCCGGAGGCGTCGGCAAGACCACGATCTCGGCTGCCATTGCCATACGACTCGCGGGTCCCGACCGGCGCACCGTCGTAATGACCGTGGATCCCGCTCGCCGTCTCGCCGACGCGCTCGACCTTCACTCCCTGTCGAACGAACCGACCCCCGTGCCCGGTGTCACCGGCCGGTGGGCCTCGACGCTCGATGCTTCTGCATCCTGGGAAGGGGTCGTCCACCGGTACAGCGACCCCGACGTCGGCGAGCGGCTCCTCAAGAACAACTACTTTCGCGCCATCGCCGACCGATTCCCTGCCGCTCAGTCCTTCGCCGCGGCGGAGACGATGTCGATGATGATCGAATCGGGCAACTGGGACGCGATCGTCGTCGACACACCACCCTCAGCCGGCGGACTCGACTTCTTCCTCGCCCCGTCCCAAACCGCAGAACTCATCGGTGGCAAACTTCTCCGATGGCTCACCGGATCACAGCTCCCGGGTCGTCGCTTCCTCTACCGGTTCACGGGTCGACCCATCCTCAAGATCGCAGACGCGATTCTCGGTGGCCCCCTCCTCGAGGACGTCGCCGAGTTCCTGCTCGACCTCCGAACCATGTACGACCGACTCGCTGCCCGCGCATCGACCATCAAGCGTCACCAGCAGCGGGCGACCACCCTTGTTGCCACAACAGCGGATCCGGCGCCGGTGGCTGAGGTACTCCGGTTCTTCGAGGAACTGACGGAGGTCTCGATCGATCCGGCCGCCGTGATCTTGAATCGCGCGTTGCCTCTCGAATGGACCGTCGCCTCCCGTCAACCGATCCGCGGTATCCCCGATGCCGAACTCCGGGCCAATCTCAAGGCGAACCTGGTCAGATGGGGTGGTGAGGCACGCCGGCAGGCGACGTCCATGGAGGGCATCGCCGAGCGGTACGGGGTACCGCTCGTCACCGTGCCGTGGGTCTCCGAGTCACCCACGACCGTGGACGGTCTCAACGAACTCCTCCACGGCGTCGAAGGCCTCGACGCGTTCCTCTGAGCAGCGTCTCTAGATCACCACGGAGGGACCGAGCAACTCCCTCAGTTCGGCGAACAGGGCTGATCTCGGCTCGACCCTGTGCTCGGAACCCAGTTCGATGACCCGATCACCACCATCGGAGGTCATGTGCAGGAACACGCCCGCACTCCCCGGATGATTCGCGAGCACCTCGCGCAACTGCTCCACCGTTGCACGCGACATCCGCGTCGCGGGCACGCGCAGCCGGACCGTCGATTCGGCTTCAAGACGCGGTTCCCTAACCTGCTGGGCGATCATCTTGACGTCGTCACCGCGATGGTCGACGCGCCCGGTGATCACGAGCACGGCGTCCTCACGAATCATCGGTCCGAACTCGGCCACGGTTCGCGGGAAGCACACGACCTCGAGCGATCCCTGCAGATCTTCAAAGTTGAAGAAATACATGGGATCCCCGGCCTTCGTGTACCGCGTGTTGATCGATCCGACGACGCCACCGATGGTGGCCGTCGTCTTATCCTCCATCTCCCACATGCCGGGCACCGACGTCGAACATATCGCTTCGAGCGCCTGCTCAACACCCAAGAGCGGATGGTCGGAGACGTAGAGACCCAGCATCTCCTTCTCGAATCCGAGTTTCACTTTCTTCCCCCATTCAACGTCGGGGATTGCCAGGCCCTCCGACTCCGCTCCGCTGTCATCCCCTCCGAACAGGCTGTACTGCCCCATGTCCTCCGCACGACGACGGGTGATCGTCGCGTCGAGTGTATCGTGGGCGACCTCGAGAAGGCCCAACCGGCTGTGACCGAGTGAGTCGAATGCACCCGCCTTGATGAGCGACTCGACCGTTCGCTTGTTCAAGACACTCACATCGACCCGATCGACGAAGTCGCCGAAATCCTCGAACAACTCCCCCGCGTCTCGCTCCTCAACGATCTGCGCCACGACTGCTTCCCCGACGTTCCGGATCGCCGAAAGGCCGAACGAGATCGATCTGTCTCTGCCGACGAAGTCCGACTCTGAGACGTTGACATCGGGAACGTGCACCGCAATGCCCATGATCCGGCACTCGTGGAGATAGATCGCGGTCTTGTCCTTGTCGCGCTTGACGGCAGTCAGGAGAGCCGCCATGTACTCCGCCGGGTAGTGGACCTTCAGCCAGGCTGTCTGGTAGGCGACGAGCGCGTATGCCGCCGAGTGCGACTTGTTGAACCCATAGCCGGCGAAGTGCTCGATGAACCCGAAGAGGTCCCTGCCGAGTTTCTCAGGATGCCCACGCTCAACACATCCGGCGACGAACTTCTCCTCCTGCTCCTTCATCACGGAGGGGATCTTCTTCCCCATAGCCTTGCGGAGCATGTCCGCCTCGGCCATTGAGAACCCGGCCATCATCTGAGCGGTCTGCATGACCTGCTCCTGGAATACCATGACCCCGAAGCTGTCACCCAGCACGTCCTCGAGATCCGGGTGGGGATAGGAGATCGGCGTCTTGCCGTTCTTCCGGTCGGCGTACTCGAGGTGCATTCCCGCCCCGAGTGGCCCGGGCCGATACAGGGCGTTCAACGCAACGAGGTGGTCGAACACCTCCGGTTTGAGGTTCCGCATCAGCGCCCGCATGGGGGCCCCCTCGAATTGGAACACGCCCATCGAGTCGCCTCGCTGGAACATCTCGAAAACGAGCGGATCGTCGAGACGTACCGCGTCGATGTCCGGCCGAGAACCCGTGTTGCGCTCGATCAGTTCGAGCGCCCGCTCGATCGTCGTCAGATTGCGTAGTCCGAGAAAATCCATCTTGAGGAGACCGAGTGCCTCGACGCCATGCATCTCATACTGTGTCACTACTTCGGCATCCGCTCCCTTCCGTTGGACGGGAACAACGTCGGTCAGCGGCACCGGCGAGATCACAACGGCGGCAGCGTGAATCGAGTCCTGTCTCCGCAGACCTTCGAGCCCGCGTGCCGTCTCGATCACCTCTCGCGTGGTCGCATCGGAGTCGTAGAGTTCGCGCAGACCTGCAGCGGCAGTGAAGTAGTCCCGTTCTGCCTGGTCTCCCTCGCGCCCCGGATCCTCGAGACACTGCCCGAGCGTCGCGTCCTTGCCGAGAATGGAGGGCGGCATGAGCTTCGCCGCGCGATCACCGACCCCGTATGGGTGACCGAGAACCCTGGCGGCGTCCCGTATCGCCTGCTTGCCCTTGATCGTCGAAAACGTGATGATCTGAGCAACATGATCGGAGCCGTACCGTTCCGCGCAGTATTGGATCATCTCACCGCGATATCGCTCATCGAAATCCATGTCGATGTCCGGCATCTCTCTCCGGCCTGGATTGAGGAAGCGCTCGAATATCAACCCGTACGCGATCGGATCGAGTCCTGTGATCTCCAGGCAGTATGCGACGATCGACCCCGCAGCACTCCCTCGACCGGGACCCGTACGAATGCCTCTCTCTTTCGCATGACGGATCAGGTCCCAGACGATCAGGAAGTACGCGGAGAACCCCATGTTCGCGATGACAACTAGCTCGTACTCGATCCGTTCGGAGATCTCCGTGTCGAGTTCGCCGTACCGTCGGCGCGCCCCTTCCATCACAAGATCGCGCAGGTAGCCGGTTTCGTCCTTGCCGTCGGGTACCGGGAATTGCGGAAGCAGGAGCTTGCCGAAGTCGATCGTCACGTCGACACGGTCCGCGATCAGCAGGCTGTTGTCGGTTGCCCCGGGGAACCGGTCGGTCGGGAACCGCTCGCGCATCTCCTTCGCCGTCTTGATGTAGAACTCCTGCGAGCCAAATCGGAATCGATCCTCGTCGGTCTTGTTTGCACCCGTCTGGATGCAGAGCAGCACGTCATGGGCCTCGGCCTCGTAGGCGTACGTGTAGTGGCTGTCGTTGGAGGCAAGGAGGGGGGCTCCGATGTCGGTGGAGATCTGCAGGAGATCATCCATGATGCGCTGCTGTCCGGCGATCCCGTGGTCCTGTACCTCGATGAACCAGTTGTCCTTGCCGAAGATGTCCTGGTACATCGCGGCGGCTTTCAGGGCAGCGTCGTAGTCCCGAACCTGGCCGACATTGCCTTCCTCGCCCGTCCCATCCGGTGCGAGCAGTTGCGGCACGTGGCCACCGAGGCACCCCGATGCTGCGATGATCCCCTCGCTGTGCTCGGCAAGCAGCTCACGGTCCATGCGTGGCTTGTAGTAGAAACCCTCGAGGTAGGCCCGTGAAGCGAGCTTCATGAGATTGCGATACCCGACTTCGTTCTCCGCCAGCAGCGTCAAGTGATAGCGCCTGTCCTCGCGACGAGGCAAGCGGTCGAAACGCGAACCGGGCGTCACGTATGCCTCGATGCCGAGTACCGGCTTGATCCCAACGTCGGTTGCCGCCTTGTAGAAGTCGATGACGCCGTAGAGCACACCGTGATCGGTGATGGCGATTGCCGGCTGACCATCTGCAGCCGCCGCCCGAACCATGTCTTCGACCCGCGCGGCGCCGTCGAGCATCGAGAACTCGGAGTGAACGTGAAGATGGGCGAAACCGTCGCTCTGCAACGGGGCTCCTCAGTGGGCGAACTACAGGTATGTAAGCACGACCCGCGACGCCATGCGACACCGACCCGCGGTCGCCTCCGGCCACGCCTATGCTCGGCAGATACCCCCCGAAAGGAGCACCATGCGCATCGGAATCCTCACCGGCGGAGGAGACGTTCCCGGTCTCAACCCGTCGATCAAGTCCGTTGTCACGCGGGTAGCCGACGGTGGCCACGAGGTCATCGGCATCCGGCGCGGCTGGAGTGGACTCCTCAACGCCAACATCGGCGACCCGGCCTCCATGGCGGAGAACTTCATCGATCTCGACCCCGGCACCGTCCGAACGATCGATCGCACGGGCGGGACTTTCCTCCACACGAGCCGCACGAATCCGGCAAGGGTCCGCCGCGACGAGTACCCATCGTTCCTCGGAGATCCGCCGGAAGGAGATGGGCCGTTCGACACGACAGATCACGTGCTGCGCGTCCTCGAAGCCATGAAGATCGACGTTCTCATCCCGATCGGCGGTGACGACACCCTTTCCTATGGGCTTCGCATGCACGAAGAGGGCGTTCCCGTGATCGCCATTCCGAAGACGATGGACAACGACGTCCACGGCACCGACTACTGCATCGGTTTCTCGACTGCGGTAACGCGAGGCGTCGAGTTCATCCACAACCTCCGCACCAGTACGGGAAGCCATGAGCGGATCGCCATCGTCGAACTCTTCGGACGCTATTCGGGCGAGACGTCGCTGGTCACCGCATACCTCGCCGGCGTTGACCGCTCCCTGATCCCCGAGGTCCCGTTCGACATCGACCGGCTCGCGGAGCTCGTGATGAGCGACAAGTCCAAGAATCCATCGAACTACGCGATGGTCACGATCTCTGAGGGCGCGACGATCAAGGGTGGTGAGATGTCGCTGTCCGGCGAATCGGATGCCTACGGTCATCGAAAACTCGGAGGGATCGGGCATTTCACCGGCGAGCTGCTCTCCGAGCGCACCGGACAGGGGATCATCAACCAAACCGTGGGATATCTGATGCGCTCCGGCCGCCCCGACTCCCTCGATCTGATGGTGGCCCGCAACTTCGCCGTCATGGCGGCTGATCTCGCCCTCGAGGGCGCTTCGGGACGCATGATCTCGCTTCGCGGGGGCACGTACACGCACGTGCCGATCTCGGTCACCGGCGAGGGCGTCAAGCGCGTCGATGTGACCGAACTGTACGACTCGATCAACTACCGGCCCAAGGTCCGCCACGTTGCGGGCAAGCCGATGTTCCTCTACTAGCGGCCCGCTCAGGAGATCGCGCAATGTGTGTCATTGGAGTCCTCACGGCCGGCGGTGACTGCCCCGGTCTCAACGCCGTGATCCGGGGCATCGTCGCCCGCGCGGAGGAACGCGACGCAGAGGTGCTCGGCATCAAGAACGGATGGGAAGGCCTCATGCAAGGCCAGACCGTCTCTCTCGACCGGGACGCCGTGCGGGGCATCCTGACCAGAGGCGGAACGATCCTCGGAACGTCGCGCATGGACCCCTACGTCCACGGCGACGGCTACTCGTCATGCGAGCGAACCATCAAGGCCAACGGCATCAACAGTCTCATTGTCATCGGTGGCGACGGGACACTTCGATCGGCACTGAAGCTCTCGGAGGAAGGGTTGCCGGTGATCGGCGTGCCCAAGACCATCGACAACGACATCTGCGGGACCGACATGACGTTCGGGTTCGACACCGCGGTCGGTATCGCGACCGACGCGATCGATAGGCTCGCGACGACGGCCGAATCCCACAACCGCGTCATCGTCGTCGAGGTGATGGGGCGGACGAAAGGTTGGATCGCTACTTACGCCGGGATCGCCGGTGGCGCTGATGCCATCATCGTCCCCGAGTACGAGTACGACATCGACGACGTCGTTGCCACGCTTCGTCGGAGGCACCGCAAGGGCATCAAGTACTCGATCGTCGTCGTTGCTGAGGGGGTGAGCCCCCCACCCGGATACGAAGCCGCCGATCAGAAGAAGGACGCCTTCGGGTTCGATCGACTCGGTGGCGTCGGCTACCTCATCGCCGCAGCGATCGAAGATCGAACCGGCTTCGAGACCCGGGTCTCCGTGCTCGGTCACGTTCAGCGCGGTGGTACACCGTCCGCCTTCGACCGGGTTCTGGCGACGAGGCTCGGTGTCGGCGCCGCCGATCTCGCCGTCGACGGAGAGTCGGGTGTGATGGTGGCCCTGCGTTCGATGAACATCGAGTCCGTGCCGCTCAGCGAAGCCGTCGACTCGATTCGCGGCGTCCCCGAGAGACTGTTCAAGACGGCGAGTTCGTTCTTCGGTTGAGAGCCCGGCGGAGCCGGGCTACGTTCCGATCGGGGGGAGCTTCTTCGGGCCGGTCTTCTTCGCCTTGGGTGCCTTCTTCGCCGGCTTGCGCTCGGGGGCGTTCTCGGCGGCTTCGACGAGTTCGGCGAACGAGTCGACGATCGCCGATCCGAATCGATCCAGATCCGGCATGATCCCGTAGTCGCCGTTGATCCCCCACGAGACCGTGCCGTCGTACGAGAACATCGCAATACCGATGCCGTGGCTCTCCCACAGCGGAACGAGGGCGTAGGTTGCTTCGACACGAGCATCGAGCAGATACAGCGGGAACTGGGGACCCGGGACGTTCGTCACCGTCATGTTGAAGGGGCGGGTGTTCGCCGCGAGACGAGCCCCGAGAGCCACAAGCGTCGCCGGTGCTCCTGCCGAGACGCGTACGAGCGTCGCTGCACCGAGCGCCTGATTCGTGTCCTTGAGATTCTCCGTCTCTGCATGCACCGTTCGCAGGCGGGAGGCGGCGTCGGGGTCGTCGATCGGGAGTGCGGCGAGCCACATCGCTACCTGGTTGCCGAGCGTTCCGCGCTGATCCTTGGCGCGGACGCTCACCGGAGCCATCACGCGGAAATCGATCCCTTCGAGATCTCGATCGGAGGCGTCGCGCTCCTTCATGAGGAACAGTCGGACCGCCCCGGCCACGGTGGCAAGGAACACATCATTGACGGTGCCGCCGAGTTTGTTCTTGACCATCTTCACCTCGGCCAGCGGGATGTTGACCCAATCGAACCTCCGCCCCGGCCCGATGTCGCCGTTGATCGCCGTCTTCCCCGTCGGGATGAGCCAACCGGACGCCAGCGAGGCGCCCACTGCCTGCAGCCGGTTGCCGAACGATTCGGCCAGCCCCGCGGCGTTCCCGAAGACATTCTGGATGCTCCGGACCGAACCGAAGGTTTCGGAGATCCGGCGGGTCGTTTCGCGTACCAGTAATTCGGTGCCGTTCGG
>JAUVNV010000040.1 GCA_030599515.1 Acidimicrobiia bacterium | reverse complement strand
GCTTCATGAAGCCGGATTCCCCCTCGGGAAACACGCCGAGCAAGGCTCCGCGATTCAGGAGATGGCGGGCGTCCTCCTGGGTCGCGTACACAGCGCCGACCTTCCGGTACATGTGGGACACCCACGGGAGCATGTTGAAGATCTCCGTCGCACTCACACGGACCCGGCGCGGCGTGGGTGCCTCGTTCAGCACCGCAAGCGCCAGCATCGCTCCGTCGTACGGGAGGGCCGCTCCGCCGTGGTTGGCGACGATCATGGCGGCGCCATCCATCGGGATGTTCTCGATGCCTTCGACGTCGACCCGGAAGTAGTCGTAGTACAGGCCGTTGAGGACGTGCCACACCATCTCGTGCAATACCGGGTCGAGGCCGATCTCGTCGACGTCGTAGGTCGCAAGGTGGAGGTGACGGAAGAGCGTCGGCCATGTGTCGAACCCGAGTCGTCCCGTGATGGGCACCGCCGTGTCGTATCGACTCCGGTTCGTGTGCAGGGCGCACGAGTCTTCGTTTCTGACAACAGGGAGACCGCAGCCATGTCCCTCGATGCTGCGCCACCGACACAGCCGGTCTTGGTCCACGAGATCGGCCAATCGGTCGTAGAGCTCGGTTCTTCGTGCTCGGGCCTCTACCCGGTCTTCCTGGCTGACTCCGGGAATCGGGATCATCGGACCGGCATCCGCTTCGGTAGAGCTGTTTTCGTCGCTCTCGATCTCGATGAGGGCTTCGACGAGATCGGCTTTGGTCATCTTCGATCGTCCGCGAAGGCCGGTTGCCCTTGCCCGATCGAGGAGCTCGGTCTTCTTCAGAAGGGAGAGATCGTCGCGGTTCATTGGTCGAATCCGGCGGATACGCGACCGTACGCGACCATCGTCGTCTGGCGGCAGGTGAGGAAGGGACTGAATCCCAGGGTGTCTTCCATGCCGGAGGTGTCCATCACCCGACCGTGCTTCAACAAGGCGATCGTGTGCTTCTCAAGCGGGATACCGCTTCTGGCGACACCTCGGAGAGCGGCGTGGAATGCACGCCTTGGGAGCGGCTGCGGAACCCTCCGACCGAGACGGAGAATCCGGGAGAGATAGAGCTGACCCTTGCCGGCGATATTGAATGTGCCGGGTGTCGGGTTGTCGATCGCATGCAGGAACACGTCCAGAGCGTCCCGTTCCGAGATCAGCTGCATTCGTGGATCGAAGCCGAGGAGTGTTGGTACACCGGGGAGCGTGAGATACGCGCTGAGCGGGTTCCGGATCGTCGGACCGAAGATGGGAGCGAGTCGGAGGATCGTGTAGTCGACGTGGTCATGTCGTTCGGCCACCTCACGAACGAATGCTTCCATCTGCTCGAGATCGCGCTGGTAGCGCCCGCTCGATCGCCGTGGCTTCGAGTCGGTGGACACGACTGAAGGAGATCGGGGTCCGGCCCCGTAGATGGCGCCATCCGACTTGACCACGACATGACGGACCGTCGTACAACGTCCGATCGCTCCGAAGAGGGCTTGGGCCCCGACCGCCGATTCCTCATGGGATCGCGTGGCGCCATGGAGTGCCGATCGGTCGACGGTCTGAAGGTGCACGACCGTGTGCGGTTTCACGTCGAGGAGGAACCGGGCGAACGCGAGTTGATCGATGCTGAGACGTTCGAACGGCGACGAGAAGTTTTCAAGCGGGTCGAGATCGTCGACGGCGAACACCCTGGTGTCGAGCGTTTGCTCGAGAGTCTGGATGAGGCGGCCACCGGTCCGGGTGGCTGCGCCCGTCACAAGGATGCGCCGCATGGGTAGGAGAGTAGAACTCGCGGGGCGCGTGCGACGAGTCGGCCGCCCCTGGCGGCGTACTGAGTACTCAGTACGGTTCCCGGCGCCTCGGGCACCGGGAACACCTAACCTCAGAAGCTCACTCGAAACGGAACCATGACGGGAGACGGAAGCTTGATCATCGTGATGCGTGCGGAGGCGACGCGTGAGGACGTCGAGCACGTGCTCGCCAGGCTCGCCGAGGTCGGGGCGGAAGCCCACGTCTCCGAGGGAAGCAATCGGACGGTGATCGGCATCGTGGGCGACCGTACCAGGGTGCAGCAGCTCCCGTGGGAAGCGTTCCCCGGAGTTGAGCGTGCCGTCCCGGTGTTGAAACCTTTCAAGTTCGTGAGCCGCGACTTCCAGCCCGACGACTCCATCGTCGACGTCGGACCCGCGAAGATCGGTGGCGGTCACTTCGCTCCGATCGCCGGGCCATGCGCTGTCGAATCGAGAGAGCAACTCTTCGCCTCGGCCGAAGCGGTGAAGAACGCCGGCGCGACGATCCTTCGCGGTGATGCTTTCAAGCCGAGATCTTCCCCGTATGCCTTCCAGGGGCTCGGCGAAGCCGGTCTCGAACTGCTCGCCGATGCTCGCGATGAGTTCGGTCTGCCGTTCGTCGTCGAAGTGCTCGATCCCCGTGATGTGGATCTCGTTTCCTCGTACGCCGACCTGATTCGTGTCGGGACGAGGAACATGGCCAATTTCTCGCTCCTCTCGGAGCTCGGGCGCCAGCCGAAACCCGTCATGCTCAAGAGGGGGTTCACGGCGACGATCGAAGAGTGGCTCAACGCCGCCGAGTACATCTACAAGGAAGGCAACCACAACGTCGTCCTCTGCGAGCGCGGGATACGCACGTTCGAGACGGCCACCCGGAACACGCTCGACATCTCTGCCGTGCCGATCGTCAAGAGCCTGTCGCACCTTCCGATCATCGTCGACCCGTCGCATTCGGGTGGGCATCGTCATCTCGTCGCCCCTTTGACCCGGGTCGCCGTCGCCGCAGGGGCCGACGGGTTCATGATCGACGTACACCCCGCACCGGAGACGGCGCTCGTCGACGGGCCCCAGGCGATTCTGCCCGGGGAGTTCGCCGACCTCATGGAAGAGGTTCGGGCGCTCGCCACGGCGATGCACGTCGAAATCTGAACACCGTGCCGCGTGCGCTCATCTCCGGGACGGGGCTCATCGGGACATCGATCGCTCTGGGTCTCCGGACCCTCGGTTGGGAGACCCTCGGATGGGATCCGGACCCGGACGCACTCGATGGGGCCGTCCGAGCCGGGGCCATCCAACCGATTGGAAGCCCCGATGCTGCTCTTCTGGGGGTCGACGATCTACTCGTTCTCGCCGCCCCGCCATCGGCTGTTCGCTCCACCCTGAGCGAATTGGAAACCCCGGCGCTGGTGATCGACGTCGCATCGGTCAAGGCTCCGATCATTGAGGTCGTCCGGACTGATCGCTTCGTCGGCACGCACCCGATGGCGGGTCGGGAGGTGACCGGTCCCGACGCCGCGCGAGCGGGGCTGTTCCGGGGCGCCACCTGGGTGGTGGTGCCGGACGGGGCGGGCGAGTCGGATGTCCGGGCAGTTGAGTCGATCGTCGTCGGCCTTGGGGCTCGACCGATCCGGATGGGTGCAACCGAGCATGACGCTGCGGTCGCCCGGATCAGTCATCTTCCGCAGATCGTGGCCGCCGCGCTCCTGGATGGAGCGGGCGAAGTCCCCGGTGCGATGGACCTTGCTGCCGGTAGCTTTCGCGATCTCACTCGGGTCGCCGCATCGGACCCGGCCATCTGGATGGACATCTTGAAGGTCAATCACCGGGAAGTGGTGAATGCCGTCGAGGCGCTTCAGGTCCGTCTCGCCGCGCTCGCAGCCTCCGATGCGGATCTGGACGCAACGCTGGTTCAGGCTCGTCAACTGCGGGCATCCCTCGGACCCGAATTCGCCGTCGTACGTGTCGCTCTCGAGGATCGTCCGGGCGAGATAGCATCGGTCGGTCATGCACTCGCCGAGTGCGGCACCGATCTCCGTGATCTCCAGCTTCGTCACTCCCCGTACGGCGGCGGCGGCATCCTGACACTGTCGGTTCGAGCCGGGGAAGAGAGCGTGCTTCTCACGGCGCTGGTGGCAGAAGGACTCAGCGCGGTCGTTCCAACAGTCGAAGCAGACTGAGCGCTCCGACGGCGATGCCGTGTTCGATCGCTGCCTCGTCGAGGTCGAACGTTGGGGAGTGCACATCGACGGGGTGGTCATCCCGTCCCACACCGAGTCTCACCAATGCTCCCGGCACGTCCTCGAGGAACCACGAGAAGTCCTCCGAACCCATCGACTGGGGCGTCGGCCGGACACCGGTCGATCCGAGCATCTCGGTGGCCGCTTGCCGGATGACTTCGATGACCCGGCCGTCGTTGTTGACCGGCGGCGAGCCGCGTCGGTAGTCGAGATCCACGCCTGCTCCGTAGAACCCGGCGATCTCTGCGACGTGTTGCTCGATGAGGTCGGGAAGTTGGCGCCACACTTCGACACTTCGAACCCGGGCGGTCCCTGAGATCTCAACCAGGGATGGGATGGCGTTCGCCGCGCCGCCCCCGGCGATTCGACCGAACACGAGGGCAAGGTGCCTATTCGCTCCAAGCTTTGTAGCGAGCCTGTCCGGGAGATCGGTCACCACGCGGGCCGCGACATTGATGAGATCGACCGTTCGATCGGGCCTCGAGGTGTGCCCCCCGGGGCCGGTCAGCCGAATGTGGATCTTGTCCGCGGCGCTGGTGATCGGACCCACCTTCAATCCGACGCTCCCGGCCGGGATGGAAGGGTCGACGTGGTAGGCGAAGAGAGCGCTGAGATCATGGTGAGCACCCTCTGCGACGAGTCGGGCTGCGCCCGACGGAATGTCCTCCTCGGCCGGTTGGAAGAGGAACCGCACCGCTCCCGGCAGGTCACCGAGAGCGGCGAGGATCCGGGCGATCCCGACGGCGATCGCGACATGAGCGTCGTGGCCGCAGGCATGCATGAGACCGTCCACCTGGGACCGGTACGGCGCACCGGTCTCTTCATGAATCGGGAGGGCGTCGATGTCGGCTCGGAAGCCGACGATCGGATCACCCGAACCGACTTCGACGAGCAGGCCGATTCCATCCGAACGGACCTGGGGTTCGAGGCCGTGCTGTTTGAGTGCCTCGGCGATGCGATAGGTCGTCCTGCGTTCGGTCCATGCGATCTCGGGATGGCGGTGCAGATCTCGTCGCATTCGGACGGCGTCGGGCGCGACGGAACGCGCTTCGGTGGCAACGCGTTCGGTGAGGCCGGGCATCGAACCCGGATTGTAAGGGTTTCGCGCGGAGCCGACGCTCTCTACGCTACGGGGAGAGGAGGGACCATGACGACAGAACCGAGTTTCACCATCGGGATCGAGGAGGAGTACTTCCTCGTCGATCGCGAGACCCGGGATCTCGTACCGGACATGCCCGATGGGCTGCTCGCTGCGTGTGACGAGATCACCGAGGGCATGGTGAGCCCGGAGTTCATTCGATCTCAGATCGAGGTCGGAACCCCGGTCAGCGCGTCGGTCAAGGAGGCTCGTGCTCACCTCGCCCGACTCCGATTGGATGTCTCATCCGTCGTCTCCGAGTACGGCATGGCGATCATCTCGGCCTCGACGCATCCGTTCGCAGCATGGGATGAGCAACTCCATACGGACAAGGTTCAGTACAACATGCTGGCTGAGGCGCTCCAGGGCGTCGTCCGGCGGTTGCTCATCTGTGGGATGCACGTGCACGTCGGCATCGAAGATGAGGATGTGCGCATCGATCTGATGAACCAGGTGCTCTACTTCCTGCCGCATCTGCTCGCACTGTCGGGTTCGTCCCCGTTCTGGCACGGCGATGACACCGGATTGAAATCGTATCGAACCGCCGTGTTCCGCACCCTGCCCCGCACCGGGATGCCGGACGAGTTCCTCGACTGGTCCCACTACCAGCGTCACGCACGGATCCTCGTCGAGTCGGGGGTTATCGAGGACGAGACGAAGCTGTGGTGGGACATCCGACCATCAGCCCGCTATCCGACGCTAGAGATGCGATCGACCGATATCGCGACACGCCTTGACGACGGCATCACTCTCGCGGCGCTCTACGTCTCCTTGCTCTCGATGCTGTTCCGCCTGCGGAAGAGCAACCAGCGATGGCGGGTCTACTCGAGAATGCTGCTCGAAGAGAACGTCTGGAGGGCGCAGCGCTATGGGATCTCGGAGTCGCTGATCGACTTCGGGATCGGTCGGCTCGTCGCGTTCCCGGAACTCATCGACGAGATCGTGGAGCTGATCGCCGAAGACGCTGAGCGGCTCGACTGTGTCGAGGAGGTCGCGAACGTGAGAGGAATCCTGGAGCGAGGAACGAGCGCGGATCGCCAGCGGTCGATCTTCGAAGCGGCGCTCGTCGCCGGAGCGGATGAACGCGAAGCCCTCGTCGAGGTCGTCGACTTCTTGATCGAAGAGACGGTAGTCGACCTGTGAGCCCGACGATCAGGATCGCCGGTGCTCAGATCGACCTCACCGTCGGCGATCTCGCCGGGAACGAGGCCCGCATCCTCGATGCGATGCAGTGGGCCGAAGACGTCCGTGCCGACGTGCTTGTGCTTCCTGAGCTCGCCGTCGTCGGATATCCGCCGGAAGATCTGGTGCTGCGCGAGGGTTTCGTAACGGAGAACCTCCGGGTTCTCGATCGACTGGCCGAGGCGTCCGGAAGCTGCGCCGTCGTCGTGGGATTCGTCGACCCGCTCGACGAGGGCGTGATCGATGACGACTCGGTGGAGCGACGGGTCGCCAACGCTGCTGCTGTGCTGGCCGAGGGCGGCGTCGTGGGGGTGTATCGCAAGGAGCTGTTGCCGAACTACGGCGTGTTCGATGAGGCCCGGTACTTCGCCGAGAGTCGTGAGCCGGTGCGATTGTGGAAGATCGGAGACGCCGTTACCGGAGTGTCGATCTGCGAGGACATCTGGTCGCCCAATGGTCCGCCGTCACGCCAGGCGGCGGCGGGGGCGCAGGTGTTGCTCAATCTGAACGGTTCCCCATTCCACGTCGGAAAGGGAGAGGAACGAGCCGCGCTCCTTCGCGAAGAGGCGATCCGGAGCGGTGCCGCCGTCGTCTACGTCAACTGCGTCGGGGGCCAGGACGAGCTCGTGTTCGATGGCGACTCGATGATCTTCGACGCCGGCGGATCGCTCGTGTACCGGGCGGCGCAGTTCGCCGAGGAGCTGTTCGTCGTCGATCTTCACGTGCCGATCGAGCGCGTCGTGACCGAAGCGCCGGTCCCGATTCCGGTCCGGGGAGACGACCGGTCCCCACTCGTCGCGCAGGAGCAACCGCTGCGACTGACGGGCGAGGCAGAGATCTACGAAGCACTCGTCACCGGTCTTCGGGGTTACGTGCAGAAGAACGATTTCGCCGGTGTCGTCATCGGGTCATCGGGAGGTATCGACTCTGCCCTCGCAGCGACGATCGCGGTCGATGCTATCGGTCCCGATGCGGTCCACACGATCACGATGCCGACCCGCTACTCGTCGGAGGGTTCGGTAACGGACTCCGAGGCACTGGCGGCGACCCTCGGCTGCCGGTTCGACGTTGTTCCGATCGAGGCCACCTTCGAGTCGTTCACGACAACCCTCGGCCCGCTCTTCGACGGCGCAGCGTCCGACGTGACAGAGGAGAACCTCCAGGCCCGCATTCGCGGGACGATCTTGATGGCCGTCTCGAACAAGTTTGGGGGAATGGTCGTCGCGACCGGGAACAAATCGGAGATGGCGGTCGGGTACGCGACCCTCTACGGCGACATGGTCGGTGGCTACGCCGTTTTGAAGGACGTCTACAAGACGCTCGTGTACCGCCTCGCTCGATGGCGCAATCGCGACGGTGAGGTGATTCCCCGAGCGATCATCGAGAAGGCTCCGTCCGCGGAGCTCCGTCCGGATCAGTTCGACACGGACTCGCTGCCCCCATATGACGTGCTCGATGCCGTGCTCGAGCAGTACGTCGAGCAGGATCGAACCGTCGATGAGATCGCGGCGGTTGGTTTCGACCGAGAGCTTGTGTGCCGGATCGCCCGGATGGTCGATCGCAACGAGTACAAGCGGCGTCAGGCACCGCCGGGCGTGAAGATCACGAGCAAGGGCTTCGGTAGAGATCGAAGGCTCCCGATTACGAACAGGTATCTGAGCCAGTAGTGAGACATAGGTAGCAAGTAGCAAGTAGCAAGACACGAGACGCCAGTCGCCAGCCATGAGCTTTGAGCTATGAGCAAGAGGGCGTATGTCTTCACCGACAACCGACAACCGACAACCGACAACCGACAACCGACAACCGACAACCGACTACGGAACACCGGGGAGCTCCACGTGCCGATTGACCGACAACCCACGAGCCAGCCGCCCGTCCTGTGGACCCGGGGGGCAGGCTGTCGCGAACTTGCTGAGGCGATCTCCGGCGATGTAGCAGTCCGGGTGGATTCGGACCTTGTGGCCACGTGCATACGCACGGGTGCGACGTTGATGGTGAGCCGGCGACTGAGTTCGTTCGATCTGTGCAGCGTGGTGGTTCCCAGCGGTTTCTCCTCCGACGGGACCACCGGTGTCGTTGCTGCCATCGGGAGCGGACCACACTCTTCGCTCGCGGCTGCCGTGGCGGAGAGGATCGGCCAGAGTCTGGACGTGCCGGCCCGCGCCGTCTACGCCCACGGCGGTTCCGAGCCGACTGCCGCGGCGGCTCGGATCGTCCAGAGGTTCGACGCTCGATTCCCCGAACTATCCATCGAGACCGTCGGCGCGGCCAGTCCGGAGGCGATGGTGCAGGAGCTGGCAACGGGCACGCTGCTTGTCATCGGAGCGCCCGGCGGATCGTGGTTCCAACGCCAGTTCTTCGGTCCTGGAGCACGGATCAAGCACAAGGCATCCGGTGGGACCATCGTCGTGAAGGCGGCCCCGGTTCGCGTGTACCAGGCGATGGAACGGCCAGCCGCATTCGGACCCCACATGCGTGTTGCCGATGCCCTGGTCGTCGGAGCAGGAGATGTCGTCGTAGCGTCCGAGAACACCCTGCTTGGTGTGGTCTCCGAGGCAGCACTCGACGCAGCTGATCCCGACGCGAATCTCGGCGAATTGGCACAAGAGGCGGCCATCCTCGCCCCTGAGGAGACGATCGAGCATGCCCTGGTCCTCGTCAATGACACGGACGGCACGACGATCCCCGTCGTCGACGGATCAGGGAACCTCGTTGGCGTATACCGGGCGACAACGGCCGATCCGACAGGCTCTGGGTGGGGCTAGCGAGCCGCCCGGTATCCGGTATCCGGTCGAGGATGTAGTGGAATCTTCGTCGAGTACCGAGTACCGAGTACCACTATGGGTCCCTCACTCCTTACCAAACAGTGAACTTCTCGCATTTCGGCCGCGGAGGTCTCCAATCTGTGGTTCAGTTGTCGGATGACGATGGAGCAGGATCTCAGAGCGAAGCGCTTCTCCGGTTGGGCCGGCGTCGCCGGAGTGTTCACTGCGATGGGCGCAACCGAGCTCTTCGCTGGGGTCTCGGATGCCGTTCCGTCCGCGATCTCCGCGATCGGTACCTACGTGATCGATATCTCCCCAGCATGGTTGAAGACGTTCGCCATCTCGGCCTTCGGCACGGCCGACAAGGCCGTGCTGGCGATAGGGATCTTCGTTGTCTCCGTGGTCATCGGATGGTTCCTCGGCAAGGCGTCGGTCGCCACACCACGGCCGATCATCATCGGATTCACCGTCGCCGGCATCGTTGGCGTGGCAGCCCAACTCACCCAGCCGGGCGCCTCGGCACCGCTCGTCGCGGCCTCGACCATGATCGCCATGGGGCTCGGGATCGCAACCTGGTTCGGTATCAAGGCATGGGCTGGCGGCACGAGCCGAGATATCACGGACGATGACGTAACCGACATGTCGCGACGGAGGCTCATCGTGGGCCTCGCCGGGGTAGCGATCGTGACGGCTGTGGCGATCAGCATCGGTCGGGGAAGAATCCGCGGGCGGGCGGATGCGCAGCTTGCTGCCCTGGCACTCCCGGAACCCGTCGAGATTCAGTTGGATCCGACCGCCGCCAATGACTTCGACCTCGCAGGGGTACCCCCGATCGTCGTCGGGGGAGCCACCTTCTACCGGATCGACACGGCGCTGGTGGTCCCCACGATCGATCCGGAGGAGTGGACGCTGACGATCAAGGGCATGGTCGATCGCGAAGTCGTGCTCACCTATGACCAGCTCGCGTCGATGCCGTTGGTCGAGCGGTACATCACGCTTGCCTGCGTGTCCAACAAGGTCGGCGACGATCTCGTTGGCAACGCACTGTGGACGGGGGTGTTCCTCCGAGACCTGCTCGAAATGGCAGGGGTGCAACCGGGAGCGGAGCAGGTCGTTGGGCGCTCGATCGACGGCTTCACGGTCGGGTTCCCGATCGGCGCGGCTCTCGATGATCGAGACGCCCTCGTAGCAATCGGCATGAACCGTGAGATCCTCCCGGCGAACCACGGCTTCCCCGCTCGTCTCGTCGTTCCGGGGCTGTACGGCTACGTGTCGGCGACGAAGTGGCTGACCGAGATCGAGTTGACGACGTGGGATTCGTTCGACGGGTACTGGATTCCTCGCGGCTGGTCCAAGGAAGCTCCGATCAAGACCCAGTCGCGGATCGATCGGCCGCGGAACCGGGCGAAGATCGAAGCAGGTTCGTACACCTTCGGAGGTGTTGCATGGGCGCCGACCAAGGGCGTCGAGTTCGTGGAGGTACGAATCGATGAAGGACCCTGGGTACTCGCGGAGGTATCGGAGCCGCTCTCCGAGAACGCGTGGGTCCAGTGGAAGTTCGACGGCGAGCTATCGGCCGGGAAACACGTCGTCTCGGTCCGGGCCACCGACGGCACCGGCTTCACGCAGACCGAAGCGAAGGTGTCACCGAGACCAGACGGTGCGGAGGGTTGGCACACGATTGAAGTCACAGCCGAAGAAGTGTGACGAGAAGAGTGCTGAGTACTGAGTACACCCGGCGGAGCCGGGCCTACCGGATACCGACTACCGGATACCGAATACCGAATTACTCTTCAAGCATGGCTGTTCTTGGATCCGTTCTCATCGACGGGCTGGCGGTGAATCCGGAACACGCTGCCATTTCGGTGTTCGACATCGGATTTCAGCGAGGGTACGGATGTTTCGAGGCGATGCGTTCCTATGACGGTTCGATCTTCCGACTCGAGGCGCATCTTGATCGCCTCGAATTGAGCGCTGCGAAGCTCCGGCTGCCGATCCCCGACTGTGATTCCATCGCCATGTGGTGCCGATCTACTGCTGAGACTGCGGGCGAGAGCGTCGTGCGGGTGTTCATCTCAGGAGGCACCGACGCGAGGATGCCGGGGACCAACTCTCGAGTTGTCGTATTCGCCGAGGCCGTTCGTCCCGGTTCATCAACCATGACCATTCAGGTGAGAACCGCGCCGTGGCACACCGATGGTGACTGGTTCGAACTCACAGGAGCGAAGGCTCTGTCGTACGGATTCAATCTCGCCGCATCGGTCGCGGCCCAGAGCGACGGTTTCGACGATGCACTCCTCGTCGGCCGAAGCGGTCACGTGCTCGAAGGACCCACCTTCTCCATCGGGTGGATCAGTGACGGTGTCTTCCACACACCGGGCCTCGAGATCGGCATTCTCGAATCGATCACTCGTACCGCCGTGATCGAAGTCGCGGGTCGCCTTGGCATGACCATCATGGAAGGGCTGTACGAAATCGACGACGTGATGAGCGCCGACGAGATCTTCGCCATGTCCACGGTCCGGGAAGTTCTCTCGATCGTGCAAGTCGACGATCGCCTGCTCCGTGCCGGTATCGGGACGAGGAACCTCCAGGACGGCTTCACAGCGCTCGTTGCCGAGGAGCTGCATCGATGAGTACGTCGCTTGCGGCAGCCGTCGATGACCTCTACTGCGAGGTGGTGATGGACCCCGATCGATGGGGCGATGAGGCCTATGGGGAATGGATGGCGAACCTCACCATCGACCGCACATCGATCGATCGTCGGGAGGCGCGGTCCCTGCGCCGCGCCGTTCGAATGGCGACGAAGCTCCAGCGGTTCTGGAGCTCCCCGGAGTCGGAGAGGTACCGGGGAGAGGAATCCTGGGAGGCGCGTGTCGATCTCGCCGTCGGCATTCCCGCATGGCGACCGGCGCTCGAACTCGCCGAGCAGGAACTCAAGAAATCCTCGTCACCGGAGGACTTCGCCGAAGTGCGCCGTCGCTTCCGGATCGTCAACGGCACGCCGTGGATGGAAGGTGTTGAGTACGACGATTGGATTGCGCGATACAGCGACGATCCAATCGGATAGAATCAGCAACCATGAGGTCACGAATTCACCTGATGGCTGCAATGGCATTGGTCGTCGTTTCGTGTACGTCATCGAACGAGCCCACCTCAACGACATCCACGACTGTCTCAACGACCACGACGACCACGACGACGTCGCCCACAACCACGTCGTCATCGACCACGACGACATCAGTTCCGAACGAGGCTACCTTCCCCGAGTACAGCATCGCCGAGAGGATCATCTCGCCCGAAACCGGGGACACGGTGATCGTCCTTCTCGACCCCACCTCGTACACGAGTCTGTCGGACCTGGACCTCTACGATGTGATCGCAGACACGGTCGATCGTTTCCCTCCGGTCTTCGAGGCGCACGTCGTGGACTCGCAGGACGCCGTGTCGGCCCTTCTCGTCGAAGAGCCCGATGAGGAGCAGCGGAAGACGCTGGAACTCCACTATTTCGCACGGCTCGAAGATGGCTTCCGGATCGTGTATGTAGGACCGTTCAAGGGGATCGACGACGCTGTTCTCGGTTCCTGACTCCTCAGAGTTCTTGAACGCTGAACCCTCGGGCGTTCGCTCAGAGCAGGAGCGCTGCGGTGAGGAGGAATCCTCCGAAGCTCACCAGGTCCGTTGTCATCGTGAGGAAGATGTTGGACGCCAGGGCCGGGTCTTGTCCCATGCGCCGTAGAATGATCGGGATGCTCGACCCAACGAGACCTCCGACGGTGAACGACACGATGACGGACACGAAGAGGATGATCGCCATCTGGAGTGGCTCGATCGACGACTGATCTCCGAAGAATCCAACGGTGACGGCTCCCATGAACGCCGCGAGGAGCGCGATCGCGAGACCATCGATCATCGTGACCGCCATCTCCCGCCTGATGGCCCTCCTCGCCCGGCCTCGAGGAAGGTCGCCCATGGCGATGGATCGGATGATGACGGCCAGGCTCTGCGCACCCGAGTTCCCGCCGAGAAGCGCGACCAGCGGCATGTACGCCACAAGGATCGCGGCGCCGGCGAGCGTCGACTCGAACTGTGCGATCACGAACGCGATGACGAGACCGGCGACGAGATTGAACGTGATCCACGGCAACCTCCG
>JAUVNV010000223.1 GCA_030599515.1 Acidimicrobiia bacterium | reverse complement strand
GGCGTTCCTGGCGTACTTCTTCGTCTATCCGCTCGTCACGATCCTGTACACCGGTCTCGTACCGAATGGTCGCTTCGCCACTTCCGCGTTCGTGGAGATCGTGACAGATCCGACCATGCGATCCGTCGCCTGGTTCACGCTCTGGCAGGCGCTGCTGTCAACAGTGCTCACCGTGGCCCTCGGCCTGCCCGCGGCCTACGTCTTCGCCCGGTACCGGTTCCCCGGCCGGTCGCTGTTCCGTTCCCTGACCCTGGTTCCCTTCGTTCTCCCGACCCTCGTCGTCGGCGTCGCCTTCCTCGCCGTTCTCGGACCGGGGAGTCCGTTCGGTGTCGATCTACGGGGCACGATCTGGGCGATCCTCATCGCCCATGTCTTCTACAACCTCGCTATCGTCATCCGCGGCGTTGGGGTTCTCTGGGAGCAGATCGATCCCTTCGTCGAGGACGCGGCTCGATCGCTCGGCGCCGGCCGATGGCGGGTCTTTCGCGAGATCACCCTCCCGTTCCTGCGACCCGCGATCCTTTCGACCGCCGCCCTGGTGTTCCTGTTCTCGTTCACGTCGTTCGGTGTGATCCTCGTGCTCGGAGATCTCCACCACTCGACGCTCGAAGTCGAGATCTGGCGCCAGGCAACCGCTTTCTTGCGCCTCGATCTCGCGTCGGCGCTCGCGGTGCTTCAACTCGTCGGCGTCACCGCGATTCTCCTGATCTACGGCAGAGCCAGCGGGCGAACCGCCGGCGAACTCCCGCTTCGTCCGTCCGCCGAGGTCGCCCGTCGCCCACGGACCGCCGGTGAGCGCCTCTTCATCGCGGCCACGCTCGGGATGCTCGGCCTCATCGTCGTCACGCCCATCGTCGTGCTGATCGGCCGGTCATTGAGCACACCGACCGGCCCGGCATTGACGCACTACGCCAACCTGTTCGATCCGCCCCGCGCCTCCGCCATCTTCGTATCGCCGGTCGAAGCCATCGGGAACTCGCTCCGTTTCGCCATCCCTGCGGTCGTCATCGCCGCCGGGATCGGCCTCATGGCCGCCGTGGTCATCGTGTCGGCCAGGGGGCGCAGCGGCCGCATCTTCGACACGGTGCTCATGCTTCCTCTCGGCACGTCGGCGGTGACGATCGGCTTCGGCTTCCTCGTGGCGCTCGACCAGCCGATCGACCTACGGGCGTCCGTCATGCTGATCCCCATCGCTCACGCGCTGGTCGCGATCCCGTTCGTCATTCGAAGCACGGTTCCGGTGATGGAATCGGTACAGCACCGCCTTCGTGAGGCGGCGGCAGTTCTCGGTGCATCACCGCGACAGGCGTGGCGTGAAGTCGATCTCCCGCTCGTCTCACGCGCCCTGGCCGTGGGAGCCTTGTTCGCCTTCGCGATATCCATCGGTGAGTTCGGTGCGACGTCCTTCATCGCGCGTCCCGCCACCTCGACGATCCCGGTCGCGATCTTCCGACTGCTCGGCCGGCCAGGAACCTTCGGTGAGGCGATGGCTATGGCGGTCGTGCTCATGGCGATCACCGGGATCGCCGCGATGGGCATCGAGTCGATGCGCGGATCCCGTTCGGGTGGTGTGTGATGCTCGAGGTCTCCCGGTTGACGATCCGGTTCGATGGAACACCCGCCCTCGACGGTGCAGACCTCACCGTCGAAGATCGGTCGGTCCATGTCTTGATGGGTCCGTCCGGATCGGGGAAGTCCACGATGCTGCGGGCGATCGCCGGTCTCGAGGATCCGGAAACGGGTGACATCGCGTGGAACGGCCGATCCGTGTTGGGTGTTCCCGTTCACAAGCGGGGGTTCGGTCTGATGTTCCAGGACTACGCGTTGTTCCCTCATCGGGATGTCGCGGGGAACGTTGCCTTCGGCCTCCGAATGCAGGGCTCGGATTCGGCAACCATCCACCTCCGGGTGGACGAGGTCCTCGAACTCGTCGGTCTTCCCGGGCATGGTGACCGCAGCGTCGGCACACTGTCGGGAGGTGAGAGGCAACGCGTCGCCCTCGCTCGAACGCTCGCGCCCCGACCGCGTCTTGTGCTCCTCGACGAACCGCTCGGGGCGCTCGACCGGTCACTTCGGGAGCACCTCCTCGTCGAGATGCGATCTATCTTCAACCAGGTCGAAGCAACCGTTCTGTACGTGACCCACGACCGCGAAGAGGCGTTCACGATCGCCGACCGCGTCGCCGTCATCAGCGACGGAAGGATCGTCGCCGATGACACGCCGGAAGGTCTCTGGCGGCGACCACCCGATGGCTGGACGGCACGGTTCATCGGTCTTGAGAACCTCTGCACGGCGTCCAGGCTCGCCGAACTGGGTGTTCAGCCTCCGTCCGGCACGGCGACGACGGGGGTGCTCCCACCGGAGGCGATCACCCTGTCCCCCACCGGTTCGCTCGCTGGAACTGTGACCGGGTCCTTCTTCCGCGGCGGCGCTTACCGAATCGAACTCGGTCTCGGTGCAGGATCCACGCTCGTCACGTGGTCATCGACCGGTCACGATCCCGGGGCGGCCCGTTTCGAAATCGACGCGACCCGGATCATCTGGTTCGAGGATTAGTCAGTCGACGAGGTCGCTCGTCGACACAACCTGCCCAAAGTTGGCGTCGAGGGTCACGGCCGTGTATCGGGCGATCTCACGCGCCCGGTAGACGTGGCGATTCGGGCCCACGATGTCGAACGTATGAGTGGCGTCGAGCACGAACATCAGGTCGAATCCAAGGTCGCTACCGACTCGCGCCGTCGTCTCGCAGCACATGTTCGTCTGGATCCCGCAGACGGCGATGCCCGTGATGCCGTTCTCCTTC
Organism: Acidimicrobiia bacterium; assembly: GCA_030599515.1. Taxonomy (GTDB): domain Bacteria; phylum Actinomycetota; class Acidimicrobiia; order Spongiisociales; family UBA5794; genus JAHEEL01. The sequence continues at coordinate 1,461 of JAUVNV010000223.1, read as the reverse complement.
AGCCACCCACCAAGATCGGGAGAGCCGTGGAACGCCGAATGCACGGACTTGGTCACCAGAAGGTCGGGCTTCCCCTTGACCACGTCCTTGAACTGGTTGCCCTTCGTTCCCGGAGCAAGCGGTGAGCCGACGCTCGCCGAATCGTGACGAACGAAGACCACAGGCCATCCGTGATCACGCCAGGCGGCGATCAGCCTGCCGATGTTTCTCTCACAATCGGGATTGTTCCGGTCACCCCATCGGCTGTCGTCGAATCCCTTCTGGACGTCGACGACCACCAGCGCGGTGCTGTCCTTCCAATCCTTCACGAGAAGAGTCTCGGTCCGAGCTTCGCGAACTCGTCGCGGGAGGAGAACGGCACGATGTAGCCGTCCTCGATACGCACGTCGTCGACGTGCTCGGCGACGTCTTCGACCGTCAGTGGACCTTCGTGATCCGGATGCTTGAAGTAGCCCTCGCAGAGTCCAGTGAATACCCGGCTCACCGATCCACCGCCGACCGACCAGAGCTCCCCGGTGCGTTGATTGTCCTCGGATGCCAGATACGCCACCGCAGGGGCCACGGACGCCGGATCGAACTTGTCGGCCATATCTCCGAGAATCTCCTCGGTCATCCTCGTGTGTGCGATCGGGGCCACCGCGTTCACGAGAACGTCGTACTTCGCTCCTTCGAGTTTCAGAGCGTTCATGAGTCCGACGAGGCCTGCTTTCGCCGCGGCGTAGTTGGTCTGGCCGAAGTTTCCGAAGATTCCGGAGCCTGACGACGTGAGGACGATGCGTCCGTAATGGTGTTCCTTCATCACCCGGAAGGCCGGCTTGGTCACGTAGAACGCCCCGTCCAAATGGACGGAGAGCACCAATCGCAGATCATCGACCTCCATGTTGAGGAGCGTTCGATCACGCAGGATTCCGGCGTTCGAGATCAGAATATCAACTCGCCCAAAGGCATCGACGGCCCGTTCGATGATCGCGGCACCACCCTCGGGCTCGGCGACAGAGTTGTAGTCGGCAACGGCGACACCTCCGGTGCTCGTGATCTCCTCGGCGACCGTGTCCGCCGCGTTGGTGCCGGATCCATCGCCGTGCAATGACCCACCGAGATCGTTCACGACCACGGATGCACCCCTCGATGCCAGGAGAAGCGCATAGGCACGGCCGAGGCCACCGCCTGCTCCGGTGACGACCGCGACCCGGTCCTGGAAGTCGATCATGCTGGCTCCTCCTCACCGATTGCGTTTCTCGAACGATAGCGACCGCCGGCATCGCGTTCAGAGTCTCAGACGCCGGAGGTCCGGAGAGATCGGGCCAGATCACCGTGCTCGACAACGACGACCTCATCCAATTCGAGCCATGAGGCCATCGCCTGGATCTCGGTCATCAACGGCGGAGCAACCCTTGAAGCGTCGTGGCCGGGTTCGAGATGGACCGCCTGCACGAGGAGTCGCCCTGTCTTTCGATCGGC
>JAUVNV010000248.1 GCA_030599515.1 Acidimicrobiia bacterium | reverse complement strand
TAGCAGCCCCCGTCGCGGCCACGCTGTTCGAGACGTACCTGAAGTAGGTGCTCGGTACTCGGTACTCGGTACTCGGTACTCGGTACTCGGTAATCGGTAATCGGTAATCGACGAAGACTCTGCTACACCCTGGACCGGATACCGGATACCGGATACCGGATACCGGATACCGGATACCGGATACCGGATACCGGATACCGGTTGTCGGTTGTCGGTTGTCGGTTGTCGGTTGTCGGCGAAGACTCTTCCCCCCTCTTGCTGGCGACTTGCGACTGGCGTCTTCCATCACACCCATAAGTCTCTCACTCATTACCATCGTCTCTGACCATGCAAGATCGCGTTCTCTCCGACCGGTACCGGATCCTCTCCCACCTCGCTCGAGGCGGGATGGCCGATGTTTATGAGGCTGAAGACACCCTGCTCAACCGACGGGTTGCAGTGAAGATCCTCCATGCCAATTTCGCATCGGACCAAGCCTTCGTCACGCGGTTCAAGCGGGAAGCCCAGGCCGCGGCGAATCTGAGTCACCCCAACATCGTGGCCATCTACGACTGGGGCCAGGAAGACTCGACCTACTACATGGTCATGGAACTGATCGAGGGTCGGACCTTGCGCGAGATCCTCAAGTCGGAAGGGGCGCTGTTCCCACGAAGAGCTGCCGAGATCGCCGCCGAAGCCGCAGCGGCACTCACCGTCGCACACCAGGCCGGGGTCATCCACCGGGATATCAAGCCCGGCAACATCATGATCACCCACGATGGCGCCGTGAAGGTGACCGATTTCGGAATCGCCAGGGCACTCGACGACTCCGAGGAACTAACGAAGACCGGCGCGGTCATCGGCACGGCAACGTACTTCTCCCCGGAACAGGCTCAGGGTCTGCCCGCGGATGGCCGTTCGGACGTCTACTCACTCGGTGTCGTGTTGTACGAGATGCTTGCGGCCCGCCCACCGTTCACAGGAGAGAGCCCCGTGGCGGTGGCTTACCAGCACGTCTCCGAGTACGCCCCGCCCGTTGCTCAGATCAACACGGACGTCCCACCTGAGCTTTCGGCGATCGTCGAGGCTGCCATGGCCAAGAACCCCGACGATCGGTACGTCACCGCGGCGGACCTTCGCTCGGATCTGCTCCTCTTCCTCTCCGGGCGTCAACCCATCGTCGTCGGTGCAGCGGCGGCAGCAGCGGCCACCGCTCTCGTACCCCCACCGGCGACTGTCCCGCCGGACGAGACCGCTCGGGTCGTCGCCTACCAGACCGAGGACCGTACGAGCGGACAGGGCACTTACGTTGCCGCCGTCATCGCCCTGTTGGCACTGCTCGCCGTCGGCGTCTTCATCCTCTTCCGCCTCTTCACCGGCGGCACCTCCGCGGACCTGGTGACCATCCCCGACCTGACGCTCGTGGAAGCGGAGGCCGCTTCCAGAACACTGCAGGAGCTTGATCTCAAGGTACTGAGCCGCCAGGAGAACAGCGACACGGTCCCCCAGGGCGTCGTCATCGACACCGAGCCGGTGGCCGGCACTGAAGTGGAGAAGGAGTCGTTTGTGACACTGGTCGTGTCCGCAGGGACCGAGCAATTCACGGTCCCACAGGTGATCGGCGAAACCGAAGAGGTGGCACGTGCCCTGATCGAGGCGCAGGACTTCCAGGTCGGACTCATCGAATACGCCCTCTCCGAGGCCGTCCAGGAACAGACCGTTATCTCCCAGGACCCATCGGGCGGCACTCCGGCCCCCGCGGACACACTCGTCAATCTCGTTATCTCGAAGGGTCCGTTCTCACTTGAGGTCCCTGATACGTCAGGCATGTCTGCGGAGAACGCCCAGCTCGAACTCGCACAAGCGGGATTCACGAATGTCGTGACCGACACGGAGTTCTCACCGGACATCGCGGAAGGGTTCACAACCCGGACCGATCCCGAGGCGGGGCGGGTCGTCGGTCGTGAGGACACCATCACCGTGTGGGTGTCGAAGGGTCCTGAACCGACAACGGTCCCCAACCTCGAGGGCAAGACGATCGGCGAAGCCAACGCAACAGCAGAGGGCGCGAACCTGGTTCTCGTCGAGAACGGCACGTCCGAAGTGAGCGCGGCGAGTGGACTCGAGGGCCGCGTCGCCACGCAGGACCCGGATGCGGGAGCAACGGTGGACTCCGGTACGGAAGTGCGCGTCACGATCGGTGTTCTCAAACAGGTCTCAGTCCCAGATTTCACCGGGATGACCGCAGCCGAGGCAGCAACTGCCGGGGCAGCCATCGGTCTGGACGTTCTCGTCGCCGGACCTGTGCCATTGCCGCCCGGCGACCCGAATGTCGGCCTGGTCGCCGATCAGGATCCGCCCCAGGGGACGACGGTCGACGACGGGAGCCAGGTGGCGGTCTTCATCGGTGAGGTCGAGCAGGTCACGGTGCCGGACGTTGTCGGGAAGACCGAGGCCGAAGCGGACAACGCCATAACCGGTGCCGGTCTTACCAAGGGCACCACATCAAAGATCACCGACCCAGCTCCGGTCGGAACGGTCATCTCCCAATCTCCTGACGGAGGAGAGACCGTCGACAAGGGCTCGGCGGTCGACATCGTCGTCTCGTTGGGCCCGCCACAGACGACGACCACCACGGCACCCTGATGACGCTCCTCGTCGAGGAAGAACGCAACGCGTCCCTGTTCTCCTGGTACCGGGCGGAGCAGCGGTCGTTCCCGTGGCGGGGTGAGACAGACCCCTATCGGATCCTCGTATCCGAAGCGATGCTCCAACAGACCCAGGCGTCGCGTGTGATCCCCTTCTACAACCGCTTCGTCACCCGGTTTCCGACTGTTGAATCGCTTGCTGCTGCCGCTCTTCAGGACGTTCTCGCTCTGTGGGCGGGCCTTGGATACAACTCCCGGGGTCTTCGCCTTCGCGAGGCGGCCAGGATGATCGCGGCAGATGGATGGCCGACGACCCCGGCAACGCTTGTCGACCTCCCGGGCGTCGGCCCCTACACAGCCTCGGCCCTCGCTTCGTTCGCCTTCGGCGCGCGGGTGCCGGCCGTCGACACGAATCTCCGGCGGGTCTTGAGCCGATGGCACGGTGAGCCCCTGAACGGGGCCTCCCTTCAGGCCGCGGCAGCCACTGCACTCGGAGATCCCGCCTCCGATTGGAATCAGGCCATGATGGACCTCGGCGCCACGACGTGCGTATCGAAAGTACCCCTATGCGGCGCCTGTCCCGTCAGAGATTGGTGCTCGGGCCCCGCCGGGCATACCCCGCCGCGCACGCAGGGTCGCTTCGAAGGATCTGCTCGACAGCTACGCGGCGCCATCGTCCGATCCCTCGTCAGACGAGACGCCACCTTCCGCGACGTCGTCCAACAGACCGGTTTCCCGACAACGCAGGTAGAGATGGCCCTCGCAGATCTGATGTCTGAACAGTTGGTGAACCGGGATGAGACCGGTGTGTACCGGATTGCCGAATAGCGGTACTCGGTACTCGGTACTCGGTACTCGGTACTCGGTACTCGGTACTCGGTACTCGGTACTCGGTACTCGGTAC
>JAUVNV010000147.1 GCA_030599515.1 Acidimicrobiia bacterium | reverse complement strand
GGTCCGCACGCGAACGCCGCTGCGTCGGCTCCGGCGAGGAGGCGGCCGAGGTCAACCCCGACAAGGGCAGCGGGAACGAGACCGAACTCGATCAGTGCCGAGAACCGTCCACCGACATCCGCCGGTGTGAGGAACACAGCGCGAAAGCCACGTTCGTCTCCGAGGCGAGCCAGGAGCGAATCCGGGTCGGTGATTGCGATGAACCGACTGCCGGGATTGTCGAGCGCTGCGCTCGCCCGATCCCAGAGGATGTGGAAGAACGACATGGTCTCCAGCGTCGTCCCGGACTTGGACGCGACGATGAACAGTGTCGTTGCCGGATCGACGGTGTCGGCCACCCGGGCGACCACGTCGGGGTAGGTCGAGTCGAGCACCGTCAGCCTTGGACCATCGGGGCTGCGGAACACCGAAGCGAATACCTCCGGGGCGAGGCTCGACCCGCCCATGCCGAGCAGCACGACATCGGTCAGGCCCTCATCGACTGCGGCAGCGACGAATTCGTTGATGGCGTCGATTCCATCCGCGCTACCGGGGCAGAGCCACCCGAGGCGGTTCTCGATCTCGTCCCGGGGAGGGTCGAACCAGAGGGTCGGATCTCGGTCCCACAGGCGACTCGCGAAGCGGGCCTCGCTCCAGGCGGTCAGGCGCGAATCGATGGCCGGTTGAACGTCCCCGGCTTTGATCTGGACCCCGACGCTCACGAGCGTTCCTGCTGGGCCTCGATCGCTGCGAGGAGACCGTCGAATGCACCGGCGAACGAAGCGACCCCCTCGACCTGGAGCTCATCCGTGATCGCGTCGACGTCGATGCCGAGACTTGCGAGGCTCGCGAAGTGTTGCTCGGCCGCTTCGACCTCGCTCGTCAGCGCTGTTGGATCAACGACGCCGTGGTCTCTGAACGCGTCGATGGTGGCCGGCGGGATCGTGTTGACCGTGTTGGGCCCGATGAGTTCGTCGACGTAAAGGACGTCTGAGTACGACGGGTTCTTCGTTGAGGTCGAGGCCCACAGGGCACGCTGAGGCCTGGCGCCACGGGACCGTGCGAGGTCGAACGCTGAACCCTCGAAGATCTCCTGGTAGCGCCGATAGGCGAGCTTGGCGTTCGCCACCGCGGCGAGTCCGCGAAGTGAGAGAGCCTCGTCTGTGCCGATTCCGTTGAGTGCGGCGTCGATCTTGCCGTCGACGCGACTGACGAAGAACGACGCGACCGACGCGAGTCGCTCCGGAGTCTCGCTGCGCTCGGTGCCTCGCACATATGCCATTGCGACGGCGTCGTAGTTCGCGAGGCTGAACATCAGCGTGGCGTTGATGTTGACGCCGGCAGCGGTGAGCTCTTCGATGGCGACGATTCCGGCCGCCGTGGCGGGAACCTTGACCATGAGATTCGGGCGATCGACCCAGGCCCACAGCCGGAGTGCGTCGGCGATCGTGCCCTCGGCATCATCGGCCAGCGTTGGCGAGACCTCGAGGCTGACATAGCCATCGGCGCCGTCGGTGGCGTCGTAGACGCCGCGGAGTGCGTCTGCCGCACTGCGGACGTCTTCGACGGCGAGTGTTTCGAACACCGAGGTGGCGTCTCCGTCGGCGGCAGCGATGGCAGCGTCGTAGAGATTCGAACCGGCGATGGCACTTTCGAAGATCGACGGGTTCGATGTCACACCTGTGACTCCCTCGTCGATGAGGGCTTCGAGTTCGCCGTTGGTCACCATGTCGCGGCGGATGAAGTCGAGCCAGACGCTCTGTCCGGCGACAGCGAGCTCTTTCAGCTTGGCCATTGGTCTCTCCTGACGATTCGGGGATTCATGGATTCTCGCAGGTTTGTTGTCTGTCGGTGGCACCGACGCGGTGCTCGGTACTGAGTACTGAGAACCCGAACGGCGTTCTGGTGACAATCCTTTCCCCGAGGACAACGCCGTTGGCCTGCACCGGGGTCAAGAGGGGAGAAGGCGGAGGAGGGTTGCGGCGACGTCGGCGCCGAGGTCGTCTCGTTCGAGGGCCAGGGCCACGTTCGCCTCGAGGAACCCGATCTTCGTTCCGCAGTCATAGCGGGGACCGTCGTGGACGACGGCGTGAAACGGGGCACCGCCGATGAGGCGGGCCATGGCGTCGGTCAGTTGGATCTCCCCACCTGCACCCCGGCGGCCGTCGCCGAGCAGGCTCATGATTCCCGGCTCGAGGATGTATCGGCCTACGGCGGCGTAGCGAGAGGGGGCGTCCGCGGGATCCGGCTTCTCGACCAGCCCCTTGACCTCGATCGTGCGGCCATCCACCACTCCCGGCGTGACGATCCCATACGAGCCGGTCTCGTCTTCACCCACTTCGATCACGGAGATCACGTTGCCACCCAACGCAGTGTGGACGTCGATCAGATCAGCGAGCGGCGGACGATCGCCTCGCAGGAGTTCGTCGGCGAGGAGCACGGCGAACGGCTCGTCCGCGATCAGATTCCTGGCACACCACACGGCGTGTCCCAGGCCCAACGCCTCCATCTGCCGGACGTAGGAGATCCGGCCGGGGACCGTGCCGGCAACGATCGCAAGTTCCAGGAGATCGTCCTCCCCACGTTCGCTCAGCGCCCGCTCGAGTTCGGCGTTCCTGTCGAAATGGTTCTCGACCGCCGCCTTGCCATGTGCGGTGACGAACACGAAGTTCTCGATACCGGCGTCGCGTGCTTCCTCGACCGCGTATTGGATCAGCGGCTTGTCAACGACCGGCAGCATCTCCTTCGGGACGGCCTTGGTCGCCGGAAGGAACCTCGTACCCAGCCCACCGACCGGGAACACCGCTGTGCGCACACTCATCAGTTGGCTACCGACCGTTCGATGCGTTCCACATGACCCGTCGCCTTGACGTTGTACCAGGCGGCCGTGACGATGTCATCCTCATCGATCGCGATGGTGGAGCGGATGAGCCCCTCGTACTCGCGGCCGTAGTTCTTCTTCATCCCCCAAGCACCGAATGCTTCGGCGATCGAGTGATCTGGATCCGAGATCAGGGAGAAGGGGAGTTCGTACTCGTCGTGGAACCGGGCGAGTTCCGCCGGTTCGTCGGGGCTGACGCCGACGATGGCATATCCAGCAGCGAAGAACGTCTGATAGCGGTCCCTGAAGTCACATGCCTCGGTCGTGCAACCCGGCGTGAAGGCTTTCGGGTAGAAGTACATCAGTAGTTTTCTTCCGGCGAAGTCCACGCTGGACACTTCGACGTTGTCTTGATCCATACCGCGGAATTCTGGTGCCTTCTTCCCTGCTTCGAGTCGCATCGTTCTCCCCAAGTCGTTCGGCTTGCAGGCTACTCGGTGACGCTGCGCAGTCGGAGTTGGCCGCATGCCGCATCGATCTCCTGGCCCCTCGTCTCGCGCAGTGTGGCGTTGGCGCCGTTCGCGATCAGGGTCTCGACGAACCCGTGGATCCTGTCGCTGTCGGAGGGTCGGTCGGCGCTGAGGGGTGTGGGGTTGAGAGCGATCACGTTCACGTGCGCCCGAAGGCGCTTGGCGATCGCCGCAAGTCTGCGTGCCTGATCGTCGCTGTCGTTGGCGCCGTCTATGAGCGTCCACTCGATCGAGAGGCGCCGTCCCTTCGACGCGAAATAGGCCTCGGCCGCTTCGATCACAGCTTCGAGGGGGTACCGGTCGTTCAGCGGAACGAGGCGAGAACGGGTCTCGTCATCTGCACCGTGGAGACTCACAGCGAGGTAGACGGGCCACGGTTCGTCGGCGAGACGCCGGATTCCGGGAACGACGCCAACCGTCGAGACGGTGATCGACCTGGCCGACAGCCCGGCTACGTCGATCAGCCTCCGAAGCGACTCGCGAACCCGTTCGTAGTTGGCAAGTGGTTCACCCATGCCCATGTAGACGACGTTCGTGACGCGCTCCGGAGATCCGGAGATGGGGAACCGGCGGAGGAATGCGTTGGCGTAGGCGACCTGGGCAACGATCTCACCGGCCTCGAGGTGCCGGTCGAAACCGAACTGCCCGGTGGCACAGAATGTGCAACGCATGGCGCATCCGACTTGCGAGGAGATGCAGATCGTCGTTCGTTTTCGATAGCCCATGAGAACGGTCTCGATCGCGGCGCCGTCGGGCGCGCGAAAGAGCCACTTCCTGGTGCGTCCGTTGTCGGCACTCTGGTCGACTTCGACCTCGAATGGCCACAGCGAGGCGCCGATGGCTTCCCGAGTGGATGCCGGGAGGTTCGTCATCTCCTCGGCGGTCAACACGGGGGAGCGGTAGAGCCAGTCCCGAAGCTGATCGGCGCGGAAGCCTGGCTCGCCGGGAAGCAGCGTTCCGAGGTCTTCGGGAGCGACCAGATATGGCGAGGCGTCGCTCACGACAAGTTGGCGGCCTGCTCCATCCATGACGTGGCCGTCGACTCCGACACCCCCGCCGCTTCTGAAACGGCAGCAGCGTCCGAGCTGACGATGCCGGCGAACGACGCGATGCCGGCTTCGACGAGACGCTCGGCGTAGACCGGTCCGATGCCTTTCACGGTGGTTAGGTCGTCGCCTTGCGCTGTCGACGTGTCGCCCGTGCGGAACCGAGGTGGCGGTCCGTCGGGAATCTCCGGCGCCGGGAGCAACCTGTCGCGCAGCGCCCATACGGCCGCGCCGAGACCAACCACGACGCCTCCGATGCGGAGGAATTGCTTGAGCGGCTTGTTCATGCCACCCATGCTACCGACTTCGCTTAGGGGGTGCAGTTGCCGTACGCCTCGAGATGGGTCCACGGAGTCCACCAGTTGGATCCACGGCCCTCGTAGTAGTCGGCTAGATACTTGCCTGCGGCGATGTTCGCCGCTCCGTTGAAGGGACTGGCGACCAGGCCGCTCGAGTCGACGAACCCGGCGCCGGCGGCTCGACTCGGCCAGTACTTGGCGAGATGCTGCATGAGGCCGGAAGCTCCGAAACTCGAGTTGTAGGCCGTGGGATCACCACGTGACTCGCGCCCGATGATGCCGAGTACGCAATCGACCTGGTCGGCTCGCCAGTACTTGGCGACCGTCGATCGCCAGTTCTCCACATCTCTCTGACCGCCGGCGTCGGCAGGCCATTGTGAGGAGTACCCGCTTGACGTTGCCGAGGGCTCCGTCGTGGTTGTCGTGGGTGCCTTCGTCGTGGTCGTCGTCGCCGACGAAGACGGTGGGTTCGTGGTCGTCGTCGCGGGTGCCTGTGTGGTGCTGGTGGTGGCATCGGGAGCGTCGTAGGTGACGACGATACGAACCGTCGTTTCGTTGCCGGCGGCATCGCGGGCCGTGAAGGATGCCCCGTTCTTGCCCGGGGCGAGGACGAGGTTGATGGACCATTCGCCGTTGATGGTCTCGGCTTCGAAGGGGCCGGAGAAGACCTCGGCACCGCGCTCGGTGACGCCGGTGAACTCGAGCACCCGGCTGGTCACAGTGGCGCCGTCTTTCGGTGAGAGCACCTGGAGAGCGGGAGGCGTCGTATCCGCCTTCGGGGCCTTCGTCGTCGTGGTTTGCTCGGCGGTGGTGGTCACTGCTGCGACGCTCGAGTCGGAGTCGTCCGACACGGGTTCTTGTTCATCGGCAGCCTCGGTGTCAACCGTGGAGGAGGTCGTATCCGGTGTGGTCTCAGTCTCGGGTGCGGTCTCAGCGACTGCGATCGTCGTGGAGGTAGCCAGATCTGCGTCACGAACCGGGGCCACGGCGAGGGCGAGAACGGCCGATGCGATCCGGCCGGAGATCGGGAGATCCATGTCGAGCGTCTCCACGGAGGCCGTCTCAGCTTCGGAATCCGACCCGCTCGGTGTGAACGCGGCGAGACCGGCCGTCGCGATGAGCGCGACGATCAAGAGGCCTGCGAGAACGAGTGGGATGCGAGAACGCACGGGGCTGACGGTCCGCCTTCCGGGTTGTGTCGGGTGCGCCGCTACCTGGTCACCGGCCCCCCGGCCGGAACGGGAACAGCGCGCACCCGTCTTGTATCAGGTCAGGCTATCGGGGCTTCCCGCGTAGGGCAAGCCACGAAATGGAAGATCGTGGAAGGTACAAGGGAATTCCCGGCGGACGGGGGCCAGGTGACAGGCAGAGTCCCCACCGAGACGGACGAGCGACGAGCAACAGGTAGCGTCACTTCGCCGACAACCGACAACCGACAACCGACCACACCCGGTGAAGCCGCGTCCACCGACTACCGGCGCAGTCCCACGACCCGGTCCCGCTTCTCCCAGTAGCGTTTGGCCCAGATCGGTCGCACGTCCTTGTGGGTCGCCGCCGCTGCAACCGTTGACGCCCAACGATCGAGGAGCGCCGACCCTTCGTCAAAGGCCACATGACCGTCGGGGACCTCGGAGAGCCAGCGGGCTTCGACGACGTC
>JAUVNV010000249.1 GCA_030599515.1 Acidimicrobiia bacterium | reverse complement strand
TCCCACAGAACGACGGCAGAACACGAGCAGACCTCATGAGACAGTTTCAGCCAGCCGAGTCATCCGACCGGATACCGCGTCACGAACACCGGGTGCGGGGGTTCAGCCGCGACTACGACCTCATCACCGGGTTCGGCGACCGGTACGCCGTCGAGCGAGGCGAAGCCCGGGCACTCGTTCGTTCGGTAGTAGAGCAGTTCGGCGTCCCCATGCCCGACCTGGCGTTCAACCGACGCCGTCGGCCCGACACCGGCGAGTGCTGGCCACCGCGTTCGGTGATCGTCGAAACCAACAGCGAGGAGCGCGTCACGGCCTGGGAGGTCCACCGTCAACGCGCGATCCCCGAGCACGGACAGATCCGTCTCGGTCACACAACGATGCTGCGAACCATCGCGCACGAACTCGGCCATCACCTCGTTCATCACCTCGAGCCGAAGGGCACGCCGGCCCACGGCAAGGTCTGGGTCGGTCGTCTCGACGACGCCATGGAGACGATCGCCCGACGATGCAGAGCGCAGGCCTGAGCTCGGGTCCGTTGCCCGCTTCGATCAGGTCGGGACGTTCGATCTCGCCGACGGGTATGCCGTCCGGAAGCCGTCCGCTTGTGCGGTCGACCACGACTCGCCGATAGGGAGAGTCAGGACGACCGGGGGTGTGGTCTGGCACGGAGAACCCCGGGTGACGGACAGGGCGACGCCACTACGATCGTGATGGAGCACGTAACCGTAGACGGTCTGGTGCGGTCCGTGGGCGCAGATCCCTCCCGCGCCGTGATCATGGGAGCGTATCAGATCGTAGAGATCGTCGACCGAGTCAGCGTCATCGATCAAGCGTCGGGCGACCTCGAATCTGGGTCGTGAAGTCGTCGTATTGTCGTCGTCCTCGGTGGCCCCGAGGGCGATGTGATGGTTGGTTCTGATCGTTGGTCCGTCGTTCACGACCACTTCTATGCGACCACCGCGAACCTCGATCGCTCCAGCCAGATATCCGTCGATCAGCACGAGGTTCCCCCAGTGGTACGGCTGTCGGGCGACCGCGTCGGCAACGGCCTCGACGGCGCCCACGAAGTCGGAACTACTGCGGAGAGCGATCTCGACGAGATCGTCGTAGTTCGCGTGACCGGGGACCGTCCTGACGTTCGCATCGGAGCACAACAAGCCATGTGCGTTGGCTCCGATGGAGAATCCGGAGAACTCGTCAAGCGAGGGGTCATCGCCGGCCCACGTGACGAGACCGGAGACGCCGAACACCGATGGCTCGAGAACGATCTGATCGTCGAAGGAGGGGCGACCGAAGTCCTTGTTCTTGAACAGGGCGTAGCTTCCATCACCGAATCGCAGTACCCCGATGGTGCACATGGCGCCTCCTCCCCAACGAGTGTACGCCGGGGACATCGAGCCGTCGGTCGGCATGCGACCGTCGAGAATCCGACCATTGCGGGATGATTCGGCCTCTCCGCCGGGTTGACGCTGCAATGACCACGCAAACGATCGCTCGTACCGACCTCCGTCGCGCCCTGCTGTGGGGTGCCCTACTCGCTGTCCTGTGGGTAGTGATTGCCGTTCTCCGGCCGGCAACGACCTTCCACCTGGCGCCGTTCCTCGTCGCGGCGACGCCGCCCGTGCTGCTCGTGCTGGACGAGGGAGCGTCCGCCGACCGATCCTCGGTGCTGCGGATCGGCGCGATCAGCACAGCGCTCTCTCTCGGCGCCGCACTTCTGCTGCTCGCCATCGGGGCGATGGAAGGACCGGTGTTCGAGGTGTTCCCAAGTCCACTCGTAGAGGTCTTCGCCCTGACCGCCGTCGGTGCCATCGGCGGTATCGGATTCGGATGGTGGCGGACGCGTTGATCGATCAGCGCCCGGCCGCTGCGGCAAGCGCATCTCGATCGGCGAGGGTGATCACCCGGTACCCCGTCTCCACCGCTCCTTCGGCTCGCAGTTCGGAGAGGGCTTCATTGACGGATTGACGGCTGGCGCCGAGCAGTCCGGCGAGGCTTGCCTGCGAAAGGTGGAGTTCGCCGTATCGATCGGCCTCGTCGAGGACCATCTCGGCGACCTGCTCCTTCACCGTGCCCCGCATCAGTCGGAGGACACGCCGTTGAGTCGCTTCGAGTTGATTCAAGCCCGCGACGAGCCACCGCATCGCGATCGTTGGGTGTTCGATGAGGACGGGTAGGAGCTTCGAGCGGTCGATCCTGAATGCTTCTACCGGCGTGACGGCCCTGGCGCTCGAGATGTACGGCTGAGCGCGCAGCATGGCGATGTCTCCGATGACGGCCCCCGGACCGACGCGGCCGACGACGAGTCGTCCGCTCTTGCGGCTTCTGAACAGTTCGACGTCTCCGCTGCGGATCACGAAGGCGGCAACCGAATCCTCGCCTTCTTTGATCAGGTGGGTTCCCGGGTACTTCTGGACGTAGCTTCCGGCGGCCGAGAGCGCATCGAGGTCATCGGACGTGAGGGGGAGGTAGTCGGTTCGTCCGAAAGAGCGGGCGAGCCAGGCGAGATGTTGTTCCTCTACAGAATCCATGCCTTCGGCAACACTCCAACGCGGGTACCTATTCTCGCACGATGTCCACCACCCCGTGGGTGACGGTCCGGACGCCATGGAGTCTCACCGGATCACGCGCTCGATCCATCTCTCAATCGGTTTCCTGTCGACCGAGCGACTCGTCATGAACACGGCGTACCGATTCGTCTATCCATTTCTCCCGGCGATCTCCCGCGGGCTCGGTGCGCCGCTCGAACAAGCGAGCTACCAGCGGGCGCGAACCCACCGGCGGATGGCGAGTTGTGCGGCGACGTCGTCCTCGTTGTATTCGAGGAGCCGCGATCGTTGGCTCTCGTCACCGTTCAGCAAGTCGGCGTACCAGAGCTCAGACTGGGCACCGCCGGGATCGTCGTCGCGCCACTCGAAACCGCACAGCGGCGCGATGACCTTCAAGGAGTAGCCGTCGGGGGAAACGAATCGCTGTTTCGTCCAAGCCCACAGGTCGCAGGCGTAGCGATCGAACCAGGCGTCCACCGACCGCGCAGAGCGCAGCGACAGTCCGTGCCGCTCGGCGGCGGCACCGAGGATGGTCCGTTCGTATCCGGTCCAGTGGTAGACGACGGCGTTGCCCGAGATCGCGACGTCGTCGAAGAAGGCGAAGAGGTCGACGAGGACCTGTTGTTCTCCGATCGGAGTACCGGTCCAATCGGCGATCGGCTCGAAGTTCGAACCGCCACGGTCGGTGATGAGGAGTCCGGCAAGGTAGAGCGCCCCACCGTAGGTTTCGATGTCGAAGTCGATCTCGACGGCGGCATCCGGCAGGGCGAGATCGGCCCCGGCACGGCGAAACAGCTCTCCGGTGCCACGGGCCCTTGCCTGGAGAATGGCCTCATCAGGGATCTCCAGATCGCCCACGACCGTGCCCGGTCTGAGATCGGCCATCCGGGTCGCTGTCGTGAGTCCGGCAGCAAGGAGTTGTCTCGTGGCGTTTGCTCCGATGGCAGGCAACAGGG
>JAUVNV010000200.1 GCA_030599515.1 Acidimicrobiia bacterium | reverse complement strand
GTTCGGCGAACGGCATGCCGACGATGAGCACGACGTTCTCCCCGTCGTCCTCGACCCGGAAGGGGCGACCTTCCGAGAGTCGATCCGTTGGATCGGTCTCACCGAAGAGTTCCTCGCCGACCACCCTGAGCCGGTCGGTGCCCACCATCTCCTCACCGAAGAGACGCAGTTGCCTGATGTCGACGTCGGCGAATCCTTCCTCGACCGATTCGAGGTGGGTCGCCTGGATCTCTCTCCACCGCTCGAAGTACGGATCAGTGACGACATCGGGGAGCACGCGGTTCACGATCGCTGCATCGACCGCGTATCCGAACAAGCCGAGGTACGTGTAGGTGCGGCGGGCCTCCGCGATCACCATTTTCTCCGGATTCATCACGAGACGTGCCGACGTGATCTCGGGATCACCGAGGATGTCGCGTATCCCGTCGATCCGTTCGTAGAAACGAGCCACGGAATCGAACACCTGCTCGTTGGCGATCGGCATCGACGAGACGCGGCTCACGACGGGACGAACGACCTTGGCCACTTTGCGCCCCACCGGGAACATCTTCTCCATGTACCACGACATCACCTCGGGGAGGCTCAGCAACCGCAGCGTCTCCGCGGTCGGGGCGCAGTCCACGATGATCGAGTCGTACTTCTCCGACTCGACGTGGTCCCTGACGCTCGCGAGGGAGAAGAGCTCGTCCATGCCGGGGAAGACCGTCAGCTCCTCCGCTTCGATCCCCTTCAGGCCGGACCAGTCGAAGATATCGGTCAGGTAGTCACGGACGGCCCCCCAAGACTCCTCGAGTCGCTGCTGCGCGTCGATCTGCTGCGCATCAAGCCCGTCGACCACCCTGGTTGGTTCGTCACCGAGTGAGACCTGGTAGGCGTCGGCGAGCGAGTGCGCGGGATCGGTCGACATCACGAGCGTTCGATGACCGAGATCCGCGGCCCGGATCGCCGTGGCTGCAGCAACCGTGGTCTTCCCCACGCCACCTTTCCCGGTGACGAGGATGACTCGCATCAGACGGCTTCTTCCGCTCGCTTCTTCAGACCACGCAGCGCCGTACCGACGATCTGCTTCTCCGCCTGCCTGCGAAGAAAGCCCGGCACCGTGAAATTGGGCTCGACGCGAAGGGCGTAGACGACCTCGGTGTTGTCGTTGTCGATCACGTTGAACGTGTAGGTCCCCTCGAGAAGCGTCAAGTCATTGTTCGGACGTGCCGCCCATGTGAACCCGTTTTCGTGCTCGAAGTTGTAGTCGAGTGTGTACGAGATCTCCTTGACCATCGCATCGACGGTGAAGTCGGCGACGGTGGGTCGCCCATGCTCGTCTTCTTCGGTCACGGCCACGGACTTCACTCCTCCGGCCCAGTCCGGGTACGTCTCGATGTCGAGAGCTATCTCGAAGACGAACTGTTGCGGTGCGGCGACCTCGATTGTTTGAACCGTGCCCTCCATCGACACTCCTTGCCTCGGTGGTACTCGAATCGTAGCCAGACCCCGGACCGTGGCGGAGCGGACGATCAGACTCGGACACGATCCGCGACGATCCGGGTGAATCGGAGTTCGTACGCGATTTGCTCGGACGGATCCGGATACCGCCGTCGAATGGCCTCGATCCCTCGTTGGCGCTCCTCATTGGAAAGCAACTGGAGCGTTGAGACGAATCCGGCCTCGATCGCCGGTATCCAAGTGCCCGCCGTCTTGATCACGTTCTCGGTCGGACGAGTGATCGACACCGAAGGCAGGCGGCCCTCCAGGTAGGCGGCCAACCCGTCCGGGTTCGGAAACCGGTCGGCGTCGATGAACGCGACCGATGGGAACCAGCGTGTGAGGAACGAGTGCTCGTAGTGGTCGGGACCGAGCGTCCAGATCTCGATCCGACCGCCGTCGTCCACTACCCGGAGCGCCTCGTCGACCGACGCCGTCCAATCCCCGTAGTGGATCGAGAGGTGAAACCAGACCAGATCGAAACACCGGGACCGAAACGGCATGCGTTGCGCCGCGGCCCGCACACCGGTGAGCCCCCGTTCCCTTACCCCGGTCAGCATCGCCATCGATGGGTCGAGTAGCACGGGATGGTGGCCCTGCCGTGCCCAGACCGCTGAGTGGTTCCCGGGGCCACCCCCGGCATCGAGGATCCGGCCACCGGGAGCGAGGAGCAAGCCCGCTCGTTGTGCGCGTTCGATCGACGCTTCGGACGGAGGGCGATGGGAATACGCCAACGCGAGTCGATCCAGGTTGACGCTATCCATGCCGGATTGCTCGTCCGGTCGCCCGGAAGTAGCCGGTGTTGACGCACGTCGTCGATCCGATGCGCCACGTTGATGCTCTCGGCTGATGGATGTCTCCGAAGTAATGGAACGGCGGCTGCATCCGCTCGACGTAGTCGAGGATCGCGACCGAGCCCTTTTCGCGTCCGCCGATGACGTCGCACGCGAGCGCGGGAACGGCCGGGGGGACATGCGTCGCAAGGACGTCCACCGGACCGAGGTTCGCGAGCTTCGCGGCCATCTCGCTCTCGCTGACCTCGCCCGGTGTGTCGATCTGTGGCATTCCTCCCCCGGCGAATCCGACACGAACACCACCGATCGTGACAACCTCGCCGTCGACGAATCGGGAGCCTTCGGGAAGATATTCGGCGAGCATGCGGGGCCGATCGACGTTTCCATAGGTCACGTAGGCCTCACATCCACGGAGCGCGCCACAGACGTCCCGGTAGGCCTCCTCCGTGACGATCCGGTACCGCTCCCGCAACTCCGTCTCGCGTCCCTCCCAGTGCCGGTGCCACATCTCCGACGCGGCTTCATGGCCTTCGGAACCGCGGATCCTGACGAACTCGTCAACGAGTTCTCTCCCTGAGACGTCCGCCACGATGCCGTCGTTCGATCGGTAGTCGATGTAGTTGATCAGATCGCCGAGAACCAGAAGAGGCTCACCCATCGACGCGACGCGTCGGAGCGCCTCAGAAGCCCCGTGGACGTCGGAGACGATGAGCATCAGGCGGCGTCTGGACCGAGAACGCGGGCAACGATCCACGCGAGCAACATGAGGAATCCGGCAAGGAGAGCTATCGCGTAGACGGGCACCATGATGTCAGCGTAGACCAGGATCGGTTCGACCTCGCGCCTTGGCTCGACCAATCTCGGCCCGAACCCGCCCGTCGCGCTCATCCTCGAGCGCCAGGCCAAGAGCGGCCCACCCGAGCTCCGTGCCGAACTCACCGGTCGCCCACGCCGCGTGACCCCTGAGCAGCCAGTCCGGGTGGCCGAGGTAGCCGATGACGATCGACTCGAGCTGTTCAGAACGGTCGTTCCCTGCTCCGATCAGCGCATTCCGTCGCAGGATTCTCGGCCGCCGTGATGGGAGGTAGAAATGGCCGTAGGTCGCGAGCAGTTTGCGGTCGGTTGCCTCGAGAATCGCCGCGATGGTCGGGCCGGAAACCGACGACGCAGCGGCCAGGACCCGCCTACCGGGAGGGCAAGCGGTGAGACAGTCATCACATCCGTAGAGCCGGTCTCCAACCGCCGTCCTTAGCTCGACCGGGATGACGCCCGGGGCTTGGAGCAGATGGGCGAGACAGCGCCGCACGTCGAGAACACCGTCTGCGACGATGGCGTTCGTGGGACAGGCGGGGATACAGGCGATGCAGGAGCCGCAAGATCGGTCCATCGGCGTGTCGAGGTCGAGCGAGGCGTCGGTGACGACGGATCCGATCAACACCCACGGCCCGGCCCCCGCAGTGAGCACCATCGAGCTCTTCCCCCACCATCCGATACCGGCACGCACGGCGGCGGCCCGGTCGACGAGCCGTGAGTCGTCGGCAAGCACCTCCGACCGGTGGCCGCCCTCCACCAGGTGGGTCGCGACGGCATCGAGCGCAGCCCGTAGACCCACGTACGCGTCGCCATCGGCGAAACGAGCTATTCGGAGCGTGGCCGCGCCCACGGCTGCCGTGCCTGCCTCCGGCTGGTATGCGTACGCAACCGTGATGAGGCGCTCTGCCCAAGGGAGACTGCGGCGCACGTCGGATGCCACAGCGGGATCCCGGTAGGTGAACGCAAGCGTGCTCGCGAGACCGGCGGCCCGGCGGTCTTCCATCACCGCGGCAAGGCCATCGAACGGATCCGCCGTCGTAACACCGAATCCGATACACCCGTGATCGTGGGCGATGTCCTGGAGGTGGTCCCGAAGCACGAGACAACGATACGGCCTCAGGCCGTCACAGCGCCACGATCCGGTGTCAGGCCGTTACGGCGCCGCGGTCCGGACCGCGAACCACGAGCCGGATCGGGGAGACAAGACCGGCGGCGGACAGAGCCTCGATGGCCGCCTCCTCATCGTCCCCGATCCGGGTCGGACCGCCGCTCCCGGACAGCAGCATCGGAACGATGCAGTCGACACACGCCCCGGTTCCGTCCATCACACAGGCGTCACAGTCGATGATCAAGATGACTCCTTTCGGTCGATACCAACAAGCTACAGACCGGGTGTGACAGGAAGTGCTCGCTGCGCTCGCGGTACTCGGTACTCGACGAGGGCTCTGCTACACCCTCGACCGGATACCGAATACCGGATACCGGATACCGGATACCGACGACCGACGACCGACTACCGACTACCGACTACCTTCTAAACACACACAGCCCCTCGGCGGGGCCGGACCGATACCGGGAGGATCGGAGCCATATGCGCATCGCCCTTGTCGGGCCCGGACGAGCGGGCCAATCCATCGCCATCGCAGCAAACGGTGCCGGCCACGAAGTGGCTGCTGTTGTTGCCCGTGACATCGAGCAAGCGAACGTCGTGGCTCGACGTTTTGACGCCGTCCCACTCTCGATCGGC
>JAUVNV010000064.1 GCA_030599515.1 Acidimicrobiia bacterium | reverse complement strand
TAGGAGACGAAGTTGAAGAGATTGCCGGAGAAGTTGACCGGCGAGCCGTGTGTGAGATGCCCGCCTTGATCGAGGCGCATCCCGAGGATCGTGTCGCCCGGTTGCAGCACAGCCAGGAACGCCGCCAGGTTGGCCTGTGAACCGGCGTGCGGCTGAACGTTGGCGTGGTCGGCGCCGAACAGCGCTTTCGCCCGCTCAATCGCAAGGCTCTCGACGGCGTCGATCACCTCGCATCCCTCGTAGTAGCGACGGCCCGGATAGCCCTCTGAGTACTTGTTCGTGAACACCGACCCGACGACCTGCAGCATCGCGTAGTCGACGATGTTCTCGGAGGCGATCAGATGGATGTGGGTGCGCTGTCGTTCGACCTCCTGCCCGATGAGGTCCGCAAGTACCGGATCGGCTTGCGACAGCGGTGTCATGTCGGTCACGGGGTTCCCCTCCTGGTTCAAACGGCCAGAGTAGTCGGCGGCCCGTCGGCGGTGGCTCGGTTGTCAGTCCTTCGAACGATCCACGATCCAGTCGGCCACAACGAGCGCAGGGAGTGGCAGGAGCGGGGCCAGCATCATCCAGACTTCAACGGCGACGAGACCTCCGGCCACGACGAGCACTGCCGCTGCGCCCGATACGAGCATGCGCATGCTGAGTCGCTGAGGATCTCGACCGCCGGGATGGGCGATCGCACCTCCGATGCCGAGCGTGAAGGCTGGAAGGAGCAGCGTGATCGTCCCCGATCCGGTGACGGCGGACAAGACGAAGAGGAAGGAACCGGCGCCGAGGGCAGCGATCGACGCGCGAATGCCGGTTTCGAGCGGCTCCGTCTCCCCGCCGAACCCTGCAACGGCGAACATCGACATCGCCACCGACACCCCGATGATGAAAAGCCCGATCGGGACATTCGATCGAAGGAGCAGCAACGCGAGCCAGAGGCCGGCCACGGCGATCGCCGTCCCGACGACGATTCCGAGGGGCGATCGCTTCACGGTGCGATCGGGCCGTCCCTCAGCACCCACTCGGACGGTTCGGTGAGGTCGATGATCGTTGAGGCTTCACCGCCGACGGCCTCTCCTTCGAGGTACACGGCGACGTCATCGCCGAAGAGATTCCTCGCTTCGACGTCGGTCAGCACAGCCGGACGACCCGAGATGTTCGCGCTTGTCACCGCAAGGGGCCCGCTCCGGCGGAGGAACTCGAGTGCCACCGGATGATTCGGACAACGCAGGCCGAGGGTCCGCCGGTCCGGGTCTCCGATCCAGTCGGGGATCGACCCGAGCTTCGGCACCACGAGCGTGAGTGCTCCCGGCCAGTGCTCCTCGGCAAGTTCCAGGCCGCGCTCACCGAAGGCCACCAACTGCTGGGCTTGCTCCAGGTCGGCCACGAGGATCGCCAGCGGCTTGATACCGGGACGTCCTTTGGCGATGAAGATTCGGTCGAGTGCATCCGGATTGAACGGGTCGGCGGCGATGCCGTAGAGCGTGTCGGTGGGAATCCCGACGAGCTCACCGGCGGTCACCGCCGCAAGGGCTGTGGAGAGGATCTGTGTGTCCATCCCTACAACCTACTGCGGTGCGGCGCCGATCACGAAGCGTTCCTTGCCGGACAGATCGCGTTGGATGTCCCCGCGGAGGGACGCGAAGTGGCCGGCAACGACGGATCCGTGGAACTCGGAGATCTCACAAACGACCACGCCGCCGGGCCGGAGCCAGTCGGGCGCGGCTTCGGCGATCCTTGCAAGGACCTCGTCTCCGACGGGACCGGCGACGAGTGCCATGGTCGGCTCATGGTCGCGCACGTCGACCGGCAGGTCCGCGACCTCGGCTGCCGCGAGATAGGGGGGATTCGATACGATCAGATCGACCCGGCCCCGGAGATTGCCCGGCAGCGGTTCGAAGAGGTCCCCCAGGAGAATGGTCACGTCGAGACCGGCATCCCTGGCGTTCTCCCTTGCGAGATCGACAGCGTCGGATGAGATGTCCGTCGCGTAGACGGTTGCGGTCGGGAACCTGTGCTTGAGCGCAATGGCGAGGTTCCCGCTGCCCGTGCAGAGGTCGACGATGACCAACGGGTCCTCGACGACGGCCTCGGCGATCTCGTAGAGCTGTTCGGTCTCAGGACGCGGTACCAGCACCCGCGGATCGACCGCGACCTCGATCGGTCCGAACGGCACGCTTCCCTCGATGTACTGCAACGGTTCACCCGACCGGCGCCGCTCGACAAGGGCGCGGAACACTTCTATCTCTTCCGCAGCGACCTCCACTCCGAGCAGCAGGTCCGTCCACGACCTTCCCGTCGCAGTCTCGAGAAGCCGCCGGGCTTCGTGGTCGGGAAGGTCGGGAACCGAACGCAGGAGGTCGGTTGATGACGTAGTCCGTAGTCCGTAGTCCGTAGTCCGTAACCGGTTGTCGGTTGTCGGTACCGAATCCTTCTCAGGTCTCATAGTTCACAGCCGAGTACCGAGTACCGGATACCGGATACCGAGTACTCCTCCCTCAATCACCGGCGAGGGCTCTTGCCGCCTCATCCGCGATCAGCGCTTCGTGCAGGACTTCCAGGTCGCCGTCGAGAACGTTCGGCAGGGAGTGAACCGTCAGGCCGACCCGGTGGTCGGTGACGCGATTCTCCCTGAAGTTGTAGGTCCGGATCTTCTCGGATCGCTCGCCGGTACCCACCTGGGATCGGCGCACGGAAGCGCGCTCACCGGCCTGCTCGGCGATCTGTTGGTGGAGGAGACGCGCCCGGAGTACGCGCATCGCTTTGAGTTTGTTCTGCAACTGGGACTTCTCGTCCTGGCACGACACGACGATGCCGGTCGGGCGGTGGGTGATCCGGACCGCAGAGTCTGTCGTGTTGACCGACTGCCCGCCCGGACCTTGCGAACGCATCGTCTCGATGTCGAGGTCGTTGTCGTGGATCTCAACCTCCACAGCTTCGGCCTCGGGGAGCACGGCCACGGTCGCCATCGACGTGTGCACCCTCCCCTGAGACTCTGTCTCTGGAACGCGCTGCACCCGATGTGGACCCGCCTCGAACTTGAACCTGGAGTAGGCGCCCTTCCCCTTGACGGCGAACGTCGCTTCCTTGAGTCCACCGGTGTCCGACGGGGAGACGTCGATCGGCTCCACCGTCCATTGGCTGCGTTCGGCGAAGCGCTCGTACATCCGGTAGAGGTCCCTCGCCCACAGCGCCGCCTCATCGCCACCCGCAGCGGATCGGATCTCGACGATGACGTCCTTGTCGTCGTTCGGATCCCTCGGAATCAGCAGACGCCGGAGATCGGCTTCCGTCGCCTCGATCTCGTCCTGCTTCGCCGCGATGACGCCGTTGAGGTACTCGACCATCTCGGCGTCGTCCTCGATCGCGACCAACTCGGTCGCCTCATCGGACTCGGTCTTGGCATCACGGTACCGGCGGAAGGAATCGACGATCGGCTTCAATTCGGCGTGACGGCTCGTGACCTCCCGGTATCGCTTCTGGTCGGCGATGACGTGGGGATCGGCGAGAAGGGCAAGATTCGACTCGAACTCCTCGTCGACAGCGATCAACCGCTCGGAGAGATGATCATCCATCGTCTGAGCCGTCGAGGTCGTACTCGGCGGCGAGCGCCGCGGCGACCACCGGGCCCCGTTGCTTGACTTCGTTCACCGCATCGTCGTCGAGGGCGGCGAGGAGCGACGTCACGGCGACTTCGACCTGGTCGTCTCCGGGTTCCTTGGTCGTGATCGACTGGATCCACATGCCCGGCTTCGATGCCCAGGCAAGCCACCGATGACCCGCAGCGGCCTTCAACACCTCGTACGAAATCCCGGCGATGACGGGGATGAGGGCAAGTCTCGCGACGACCTGCCACACGAACTGGAGCGGTGCGAGGAGCAGGAACACGAAGAAGGCAACCATCGCGACGATGATGATGAACGACGTGCCGCACCGGGGATGGCGGGGGCTGTACTTCTGGATCGCCTCCACGTCGAGCGGATCCCCGTTCTCGTAGGCATGGATCGTCTTGTGCTCGGCCCCGTGATACTGGAACACGCGTTGGATGTCGTCGGCGCGTCCGATGAGCCAGATGTATCCGACAACCAGGAAGATCCGGATGAGGCCGTCGATGACGACGAAGGCGATGTTCGAGTCGGCGACGTACCGCTTGAGGAAGCCGGCGGCGAGCACCGGCACCAGTACGAACAGTCCGATCGCGAGGACGATGGCGAGCACCATCGTCCAGATGACCTGTGTTCGGGAGATCTGCTCCTCTTCATCGCCGGCCTTCTCCGCCGACCATGAAAGGGCCCGGAAGCCGAGGGTCAAGGATTCGGCGAGCACGAAGATCCCGCGTAGGAACGGCATCCTCGCCCCCTTGGAGCGACTCGTGATACCGGGGAGGTCGTGACGCTTCGCTTCGATGACACCGTCGGGTCGACGGACCGCGACGGCCCACGCCTCGGGGGCGCGCATCATCACGCCCTCGATGACGGCCTGGCCACCGACGCTGGCGCCCGGAGGGCGACTCAACTAAGCCTCCTCGTCAGAGGCTGGGTCCTTCTCGGCGGGTGTGGTGCCGGTGTCGATCCCGGCCTTCGCGTAGCGCTTGCGGAAGCGCTCGACGCGGCCACCCGAGTCGACGAGGCGCTGCTTGCCGGTGTAGAAGGGGTGACACTGGTCACAGAGTTCGACGTGGAGTTCACTCTCCGTCGAACGCGTCACAAACGTGTTGCCGCATGAGCACGTGACGGTGCTTTCGGCGTATTCGGGGTGGATGCCGGTCTTCACGGTGTCGTCTCCTGGTCCTGTTTCGTTCGGGATTGTAGTTGGGTTCACTGACCCGACTTGGCGACGCTGAGCAGGAACTCCGCGTTCGACTTCGTCGTCTTCAGCCGGTCGATGAGCAACTCGAGGGCGGCGGCCGGTTCAAGGGCCATGAGCACCCTCCGGAGCTTCCACACCTCGACGAGCTCTGCCCGGTCGAAGAGAAGCTCTTCGCGCCGTGTGCCGGAGGCCTCGATGTCGATCGCCGGGTAGATGCGCTTGTCGGCGAGCTTGCGATCGAGCCTGAGTTCCATGTTCCCGGTGCCCTTGAACTCCTCGAAGATGACCTCGTCCATCCGCGAGCCGGTCTCGACGAGAGCGGTGGCGAGGATCGTGAGGCTTCCACCTTCCTCGATGTTGCGAGCCGCACCGAAGAAGCGCTTCGGCGGATACAACGCGGTCGAGTCGACACCACCGGAGAGAATCCGGCCGGACGCCGGAGTTGCGAGGTTGTGCGCTCGCGCGAGACGGGTGATCGAGTCGAGGAGGATGACAACGTCGGTCCCCTGCTCGACCAGCCGCTTCGCCCGTTCGATGGCGAGTTCCGAGACCTGTGTGTGTTCCTCGGCAGGACGATCGAAGGTTGAGTAGATGACCTCACCCTGAACGGAACGCTGCATCTCGGTGACTTCTTCCGGCCGTTCGTCGACCAGGACGACCATCAGATGACACTCGGGATTGTTCGCTGTGATCGAGTGGGCGACGTCCTGGAGGACCGTGGTCTTCCCGGCCTTCGGCGGGGAGACGATGAGCCCGCGTTGGCCCTTCCCGATCGGTGCGATGAGGTCGATGATCCTCACCTGGATGTCGTCGGGTCTACCGTCGACTTCGAGGCGGAGACGCACGTCGGGGAACAGCGGGGTCAGTTTCGCGAAATGGGGACGTTTGGCCGCTTCCTCCGGATCGCCACCGTTGACCTCGACGGCATGGACGAGTGCGGGGAATTTCTCCTTGCCGCGAGCCGGACGCACCGGACCGGAGACGGTGTCACCCTTGCGCAGCTTCGACTTGCGAACGACGTTCGCCGGCACGTAGGCGTCCATCTCGCCGGGGAGGTAGCCGGAGGCACGAAGGAATCCATAGCCTTCGGGGAGGATGTCGAGGATGCCCTCGCGGGTCTCCAACTCCGACTCGTCGATCGGCTCGCGCTGGGTCCGACTACGCCGGTTGCGGCGGCTCCGGCCCTGCCCGTCTCCCCGGCCGTCCTGTTCCTGCTGGGCGCGGCGCTGACCGTTGTCGGTGCGCGGCGTCGCCGTAGCCGGCGCTTCGGCCTCGGTGGCGGCCTCGGGGACCATCGACGCGTCGAACTTCTCTGAGTCGAGGATCGCGGCGATGAGCTTCGACTTCTGCAGTCCTTCGGTTTCCACTTCGACCTTGCCCGCCATGGAGCGGAGGTCGTCGAAACCGAGTTCCTGGAGCCTGGCTCTGGTGGTGCTCATGTGTGTTGCTGCCCCTTTTCAGGACGAAGGGTCGATGGACCCGGGGATTGGGGATCTCGGACGCCACAGCGGAAGTCCGGATCGCCTGGAATGCCCCTCCGAAAGGCACGCGATACGGTGCCGGGTGGGTGGGATGAGCAAATCATAGCGAGCCGACGAGCTACTTCAAGCGTTTGCTTCGCTCGCGGTACCGAGTAGAAAGTAGAAAGTGGAAAGACCCGAGCACTCAGGTTGAGGGCCACCTCTCCGCTTTCCGCTCCTGTTCCTATCTTCCTACTTTCTACTTTCCACTTTCCACCTTCTACTCCCCGCTACCACCCCAACAGATCCAGCACCGCGTCGAGCCTGGGCGTCACCGGGCCCGGCAGGTTCGCCTCCAGTACTGCCGTCTCCGGGTCCTTCAAGCCGTGGCCGGTGAGGGTGCAGACGATCGGGCCGTCCGGCAGGTCGTCGCGAAACTTCAGGATCCCGGCGACCCCGGCTGCGGATGCCGGCTCACAGAACACGCCTTCTTGCGACGCCAGGAACCGGTACGCGGCCAGGATCTCGTCGTCGGTGACGGCCTCGATCCGACCTCCCGACTCGTCGCGAGCGGCGACGGCTTCGTCCCACGATGCTGGATTCCCGATGCGGATGGCGGTGGCGATCGTCTCGGGTTCGTCGATGATCTCCCCGTAGACGATCGGAGCGGCTCCGGCTGCCTGGAAACCCCACATCCTCGGAGTCTCATCGACGGCGGTGTATCCCTTCCAATACGCCGTGATGTTTCCCGCATTCCCAACCGGCAGGGCGTGAACGGCGGGAGCCGAGCCCATCGTGTCGACAACCTCCCACGCTGCGGTCTGCTGGCCCGCGATGCGATAGGGGTTGATCGAATTGACGAGAACGACGTCGTGACCAGCGGTCAACTCGAGCACGATCGCCAGGGCGTCGTCGAAACTCCCGTCGATGGGGACGATCGTGGCACCGTGAACGATCGCCTGAGCCAGCTTCCCCCTGGCGATCTTCCCGGACGGGATCACGACGATCGACAAGATGCCGGCCCGTTGTGCGTAGGCCGCGGCGGATGCAGACGTGTTGCCGGTCGAGGCGCACGCGACCGCCCGCGCCCCGTCCTCGACGGCCTTCGACACGGCGAGCGTCATCCCCCGATCCTTGAACGATCCGGTCGGATTCAGACCTTCGAACTTGAGATGGACCTGCCGTTGAACCGCTCTCGAGAGCGCCGGCGCCGGGATGAGCGGCGTGTCGCCTTCGAGCAGCGTTACGACGGGGGTGTCGGGTCCGACCGGAAGGCGATCCCGGTACGCCTCGATGATTCCCGGGTGGCTCATGCTTCCTCGCTCTCAACCCGGATCACCGAGGCGACGTTGCGCAAGGCATCGACGTCGCGAAGATGACGGAGCGCCTCTTGCTGGTCGGCTTCGCGGGCGCGGTGGGTCACGATGAGAAGCAGCGCCTCACTCCCCTCGCCTTCCTGCCACACCGACTTGATCGACACACCGGCATTGCCGAAGGCGGCGGCCACCTGGGCGAGCACGCCGGGCCGATCGTCGACCTCGATCCGGAGATACCACTTCGTCGCGACGTCCCCGAACGGAACAAGCTCCCCCGGGGAGAATCTGATCTTCGGCGCCACCTGAGCGCCCGCGAGTGCCTCCCGGGCAGCGTCGATGACGTCACCGAGCACCGCTGTTGCAGTTGGTGCTCCCCCGGCGCCGGGGCCAGCGAAGAGCAACTCACCGACCGAAGGTCCTTCGATGAAGATCGCATTGGTGGCTCCGCGAATGGAGGCGAGAGGGTGATCGACCGGGATCATCACCGGGTGCACCCGGGCGGAGACACCGCCCATGGTCCGCTCGGCGATGGCGATCAGCTTCACGCCGTACCCGAAATCAGCGGCGAACGCCAGGTCGATCGGCGAGAGATCCTCGATTCCCTCGTGATACACGTCGTCGAGACCGACCCAGGTGCCGAATGCGAGCGAAGCAAGGATCGCCGCCTTCGCCGCCGCATCGGCGCCGGAGACATCAGCGGTAGGATCCGGCTCCGCATACCCGAGTTCCTGTGCCTCAGCGAGAGCTTCGCGGTAGTCGGCGCCATCCTCGGCCATGCGTGTCAGGATGAAGTTCGTGGTTCCATTGACGATGCCGAGAACCCGCTCGATCGGTTCTCCGGCGAGGGTCTCGGAGAGCGGCCGGATGATCGGGATCCCGCCGCCGACGGCAGCCTCGAAGAGAAATGGAACACCGGATCGCCCGGCGGCAGCGATCAGTTCGGGGCCCCGCGACGCGACGAGTTCCTTGTTCGCCGTCACGACCGGCTTGCCCGCCTCGAGAGCGGCGAGCACGAGGTCACCGGCGAGATCGCGCCCGCCCATCAGCTCGACGATCAGGTCGATCTCGGGATCCTCAACGACGCTCAACAGATCATCGGTGAGGACACCGTCGTCGACTGTGAAGCTCCTCGCCTTCGCAAGGTCGCGCACGGCAACCCGTTTGACACACAACTCAAGACCCGTCTTGGTGGCGATCGCTTCCCGATCATCCACGAGACGCGAGATGAGCGTCCCCCCAACCGTCCCGGCCCCAAGGACCCCGATCCCGATCCAATTGTGCATGCGGGAACGATAGACGGGCAGGTGCTGCAGAGGGATGCCCCTTCGGGGCAGCGGACAGCAAACAGCAGACAGCCAGTCCTTTCTCGGGGTCTTTGGGCTGTTGGCAGTTGGCTGTCCGCTCCTGAGTCACATCCTCTCGGGCACCTCTATCCCCAGCGTGTCGAGCAGGAGCGTCAGCACTCTCAGCGTCAGGTCCACGAGGGAGAGCCACGACGCTTGGCGGATCGAGTCCTCTTCTCGGAGGATGTGGCATGCCTCGTAGAAGCGGTTGAAGTCCGTGGCGACCTCATAGGCGTACTCGGTCAGGACGTTCGGCGCCCGCACGTCGACGGCTCGCTCGATGGTCTCCGGCAGGAGCAACAGGCGCAGGATCAGACCCCGCTCCTGGTCCACGGTCGGTGCAACGATCGGTCCCGGCGTGAGTCCCGCCTCTCGTGCTCGTCGCAAGATCGACTTGATTCGCACCGCCCCGTACTGCAGATACGGCCCGGTCTTCCCCTCGAACGAAGTGAAGCGATCGAGATCGAAGATGTAGTTCGACGTGCGATGGTTCGAGAGATCCCCGAACTTCAGCGCACCGAGACCGACCTGCCGGGCGATTCGATCGCGCTCGTCATCCGGGTAGTCCTGAGCGATCTCCGCCTCATCGAGTCGGGCCCGAGCCGCGTCGGTGACGATCTTCATGAGATCGGCGAGACGAAGCACGCCGCCTTCGCGCGTCTTGAACGGCGTCCCGTCCGGGCTGTTGACCGTCCCGAACATGGTGTGTTCCAGTCCGACCGAGTCCGGAGCGATTCCCGCGAGACGCGCCGCCCGGAAGACCTGCTCGAAGTGGAGTCCCTGGCGAGCGTCGACGACGTACAGCACCAGGTCGTAGCCCTCCTCGATCCGTTGGTCGAGCGTCGCCAGGTCCGTCGTTGAGTAGAGGTAGGAGCCGTCTGAGCGCGTCAGCAGCAGCGGCGGCATCTCCGTCTTGTCGTCTTCCCTCCCAACTTGGACGACGACCGCACCGTCGGACTCGAAGGCCAGGCCGTCATCGTTCATCAGCCGATCAACGAGCGGTGCAAGTCGATCGTGAACCGTGCTCTCTCCGCGCCACAGATCGAACTCGACACCGAGATCCTCGAAATCCGCCTTCTGTTCCGCGACCGATACGTCGTGGTAGTGGCGCCACAGGGCCAGGTAACCGCGGCGTCCATTCTGGAGGTCGAATGTTGCTTGCCGCGCGCGCTCCGCCTCCTCCGGTTCGTTCTGGCAGCGTTCGACGACGACCGGATACATCTCGGAGAGGTCGTCGAGCGTCACCGGAGAATCCTCCGGGTACGGACCGGCGTAGTCGGCATCGAAGTACGGGAGGTCGGGTTGATGTCGTTCGAGTTCGATGATCAGCTGCCCGACCGGCATGCCCCAGTCGCCCATGTGGATGTCGCCGGCCACGTCGTGTCCGGCAACGCGGAACAGTCGCTTGAGGCTCTCACCGATGATCGACGCACGGAGATGCCCGACGTGCATCGACTTGGACATGTTCGGGCCGCCGTAGTCGACCAGCACCTTCCGCTTGGGATCCGGCACATCGAGTCCGCACCGATCGCCTTCCTCCATGGCCCGGGCGCGGGCGGCGAGGTAGTCGTCGGTCACGACGATGTTGATGAAGCCGGGACCGGCGATGTCGAGAGAGGCGTAGATCTCTCGATCCGTCAGGGCATCGAGGACCGTCTGAGCGAGATCGCGCGGACTTCGCCCGGCTCGCTTCGCCGCTCCGAGCGCGCCATTGCACTGGTACTGGGCGAGCTCGGGCCGCTGCGACGGGACAACGAGACCGGCAGAGCGGTCGACGCCGGCGGCGACGAACGCTTCACCGAATCGCTGGGAGAGATCTTTGAGAAGGGACATGACACCCGATTTCCGGCAGGGAGAGTTGCAGGACCCCGAGGTTACAATCCTTCGCAGCGCCCCAGTAGCTCAGGGGATAGAGCACTGGCCTCCGGAGCCGGGAGCGCAGGTTCGATTCCTGCCTGGGGCACGCGAGGGGATTCTCACTTCCGTCGAGTCCTACTCGGCCTCGACGTCGTACCGTGCATCCCCATCCCCCCGGCCAAACGACCCCCTCCCGCTGTGAACGCCAGGTCCAGTCCGAGTGATGCTTCGGCAATGTGGAACGGTTCGATTCCTGCCTGGGGCAC
>JAUVNV010000069.1 GCA_030599515.1 Acidimicrobiia bacterium | reverse complement strand
TGGTCCGACGATCTCGCCATCTCCGGCGATCGATTCGGCGGACGAGAAGCATCGAGTCGTCACGTCGTTCATCGAGCCGTACCGGAGGATGCCGTAGTGCCCATGTCGGTCGAGATCGCCGAGCGACACTCCGGGAAAGACGCCGAAACGCTCGGCACGATCAAGCAGCGCCTCTACCACGACGTGCTCGAAGCGCTTGATTCGTGATACACCCCATCGACCGACTCGGTGGCACGCTTGTGAGCCGTGGACCGCACCGGCTCCGCTTCTTCACCGACGGATGGGGTGATCCTTCGGCGATCGACGCGGCCGGCATGCCGGCCGGAGATCCTCGGCCGATCGCGATCGAATGGATCTCGGACACCGAGGATGATGGAATCGGTATCTCCGTCGGCATCTTCGAGAGCCCCGTTACGACACTCCCCGAGCACGCACGGCATGGAGCGGTGACCCGAATCCTGCCGAAAGACGGGGCCGACCGCATGGTGGTGCTGATGGCGGCTTGGAACGAACACGACTCGCGGGCGAGGTTTGGAATCGCCAGACGACTCGCACAACAAGGCATCGCCAGCCTCGTTCTCGAGAACCCCTACTACGGAATCCGCCGCCCGAGCGACCACGATGGCCAGCCGATACGCACGGTCGCCGACTTCTTCCAGATGGGAATCGGGGCCGTAACCGAAGGACGCGGACTCCTCGCCACCGTCCGGGAAGATGGCCTCACTCCGGGGGTCGCCGGATACTCCATGGGTGGGAACATCGCCGCTCTGGTGAGTTCAACGATGCCGTTCCCGGTCGCCACGGCACCACTCGCCGCCTCATACTCGCCGGCGCCCGTGTACCTCGACGGTGCGTTGCGAGGCGGGATCGACTGGGCCGCACTCGGCGGAGAATCTTCGGCACATCCCCGGCTCCGCGAGACGCTCCTCAGAGCATCGGTGCTCGACCGTCCGCCGCCGGCCCACGCACGTCACGCCGTGCTGGTCTCGGCCCGCTCCGACGGATACGTGCCACCCGAGGCAACGGAGGCGCTGCACGCACATTGGCCCGGATCCGAACTCCGTTGGGTCGGCGCCGGGCACGCCACGCTCCTCTGGATACACAAAGGGGCTCTCGCCGCAGCGATCGAGGACTCGTTCATTCGTCTGGCCCCAGCGTCGGTGCGGTAACGTGCGAAACCACTACTGAGGGGAGATCAGTGGAAGCCGGAGTCATCGTCTACGCCGGCGCGGCACTCCTCGCCTACGGCCTGGTCTCCAGGCGGCTGGCGTCTTCACCAATCTCCGGACCCCTCGTCTTCACCACGCTCGGCTTGATCGGATACGCAGCGGGAGTCCTCCCACCGATCAACGTGATCGAGTCGCCGGCCACGGTTGTACTGGAACTCACCCTGGCACTCCTGCTCTTCACCGACGCATCCAAGATCCAAGTCCGGTCGTGGGAAGCCGACATGGAACTTCCGACACGACTGCTCGCGATCGGCATGCCTCTGACGATCATTCTCGGAACCGTCGTCGCCTACCTCGTCTTCCCCTCGGCCGGGATCATCGGAGCAGCCATCATCGCGACGATCCTTGCTCCAACCGACGCAGCCCTCGGGTTCGCCGTCATCTCGAACAAGCGGGTCCCCATCAGGATCCGCGAAGCGCTCGGCGCCGAGTCGGGACTCAACGACGGCATCGCACTCCCGATCCTGCTCTTCCTCCTCACCCTCGCTCTGGCCGAAGGGGGAGTGCCCCTCTGGAGATTCTTCATCGAGGGCATCGGTATCGCCGTGCTCGTTGGCCTCGTCATGGCGATCGGCGCCGCCTACGCCATTCGATTCGCGTTGGAGCGATCATGGATCGAGGTGCAGTGGGTACGGATCAGCGTGGTCCTCGTGGCACTCGGGACCTACATCGTGACCGAACATCTCGGCGGTAGCGGTTTCATAGCGGCGTACGTTGCCGGGATCACGTTCGGTCGCATCATCGATCGCCTCGATACGCCATCGGGGCACTTCGCAGAACTCGGGGAGGATCTCGGGACGGTTCTCACGATGACATCGTTCCTGATCTTCGGGGCGTACCTGCTGGCTCCGAACCTCGCCGCATTCACCGTGGCGACGGTGCTCTACGCCGCGCTGAGCCTCACCGTCGTGCGGATGATCCCGGTTGCCATCTCGATGATCGGCACAGGCCTCGCTCCCCCCACGCTCACCTACCTCGGCTGGTTTGGACCACGCGGTCTCGCGTCCATCATCTTCACCGGCGTGCTCGTCGAGAGCGCCGGCCTCGAGCGGTCCGGGTTGATCGTCGGTGTCATCACCGTCACGGTGGCGGCCAGCGTGCTCCTCCACGGTGCAACGGCCCCCTGGGGCGCCGACAAGTACGCCGATTGGTACGAAGGCCGACCCTAGGAAGGCGACAGGCGACAGGGAACAGGCAACAGGCGGAAGCTAAGAGGAAGCGGCAGATAACAGACAGCAGACAGTCCGGAGCCGGAGGCAGACGACTCGGTACCGACTACCGAGTACCGTCTACCGACTACATCCGGCGAAGCCGGATCTCTACGCCTTCTTGATCTCGAAGCCCGCCATGATCTGCATGACACCGTCGATGAAGAAGAAGATCCCGGCGACGATCGCGAGAACCGTGACCGTTGCCGCAGGCCACAGCAGCAAGACGGCGCCCGCCCCGATTGCCGCCAGACCGCCGAAGATCACCCAGCCACGGGAGGGCATGTCGGCGTCCGTGATGCCGCGGAATACGTCGATGATCCCGCTGATGATCCAGAAGATGGCTGCTATGAGTGCGATGATCCCGATGGTCTCGGCCGGGTTCTTCATCACAACGATGCCGAGCACGATGCCGACGATGCCGACCATCAGGACGATCCAACGCCCTTCGGCCTTGCCGCCGAAGAGGGCCATCACAATCCGGAGGACCCCGAAGAAGAGCATCCAGAAGCCGATGAGCCAACCCACCACGCTGAGTGTCTTGCCCGGCCAGAACACGAGCGCGGCGCCGATGAAGAGACTGAACAAGCCGGAGATCAGGAACAGCCACCAGTAAGTCTTCATCTCTTTGTAGTCAAACATCAGCGAGCGTCTCCCTCAATCGTGACCAGTTGCCGAGATTCTACCCGACGCGGTACTGGGTACCGAGTACCAAGTACGCCGCTGGAGGCGGTCTACGCCACAATCGTCTCGCCGTCCTGTTGCTGGACGACGAAGGCGACAACGAGCGAGTCCCGACGCGGCCACCCGGTGAGGTGGTCGAGGGCTGTGGCGTTGGCGTGTGAGCAGAACTCGGCGGGCGACATGATCGGCTGAGGGCGAACGACGAGTTCGAGGCCGGGACGAGCCTTCAGCTCGTCGGAGACGAGATCGAAACCCTCCATCTCGACGACGGCGAGCCGTAGTTCCTCACAACGGCGAACGAACCGTTCGGCGACGTCCTTCGGAAAGAACCCCTCGCCGTCCTCCGATCGAGAAGCGGTCAGCGGATCGAACTCCGAGAGGAGTTCAACCGTGGATGGATCCTCGTCCGACCAGTCGTCCTCGGGTTCCTCCCGCTTCGCCTGAGCCCGTCCACTGCCGAGTTGGATGAGTCCGTCGACCTGGTCGAATGCCAGGGGATCCACGATACGCTCGGCCATCTCGAGGGCCCGGAAGAGGTCCCTCAACTCGAGATCGAAGACGTCGTCATCCCCGGCCGGGTACACCTGCACGATCGTCGATGAGCCGTCCCAGAAGACCATTCCGACGAACTCGTTCTCCATCCAGAGTTCGACGACTGGTTCGTCGAAATCCTCTCGCTCGGTCTCGACGATGCGGATGGGGATCATGAGGCTCCGTGGTTGCGGAGCGCCAGGTTACCGATATCGTCAGGACTCAATGCGGACGCCGCGCCAGAAGGCGACCCGGCCCTTGATGTCCTCCGCTCCCGACTTCGGATCGGCGTAGAACCACGCCGCACCGGGATTCGTTTCGTCACCCACCGTTACGTCGTAGTACCCCGCCGTCCCCTTCCATGGACACCGGCTCTCCAGATCACTTGGAGCGAAGAACTCCTGGTTGAGCGACGACGGCGGGAAATAGTGATTCCCCTCGACCATCACGATGTCGTCACTCTCCGCGAGGACGGCTCCGCTCCATACTGCTTTCGGCATAGGTCAACTCCCTGATCGGTCGTTGGATAACGCCGCCACCCGCAGTTCCATTTCCGGATTGGTTCGGCCGAAGAGGTTTCACATCACCCAGGGGATGATCCGATATGGGATAGCGGATCGGTACTCGCGATATCCGGGGACGTGCTCAACGAGTCCCTCCTCCTCGAATCCTGTCTTCGCACCGAAGAAAGGAATGAACACGAGGGCCACGAGCACGCCCGCCGTGTTGAGCCATGCGAGCGCCAGTCCGACACCACCGACGATGACCGCCAGATAGATCGGGTGCCTGACCAAACGGTACGGCCCACGATCCGCCAGCGTGGCTTGATGGACCGGATGCGGGTAGATCGTGAGGTTCCGGCCGAGAACGACGATCGACCAGGTCCCGATGACCACAGCGACGACCACCATGCTGATCCCGACGATCCTGGCGAAGTCCAGGCCGATCCCTTCCGTGATGCTCTCGGTTCCGAGCATCGCAAGGGCATACAGACCAAAGAGCAGGACCTGGGCCACAACCCACCAGCCACCTCGTTCGTTGAAGCTCACCACCAGCACGACCCGACAAGACTTGATACATATCGACTCAAGTTTCTTGGCATACGTGTATCATTCTTGGTGTTGAACAACCGATAGACTTGAAACAACGAAGAATGGACCCTCATGGACTTCAACGCCTTCACGCAGAAATCACAACAGGCCATCCTCTCCGCACGTGATCTCGCCACGCAGCGTACCCAACCGTACGTGGAACCCGGGCACGTGCTCGCAGGCCTCCTCGCCCAGACCGACGGCCTCATCTACCCCATCCTTGCAAGACTCGACATCCACGCGACAGACATCACCGGCCCGGTCGAGAGGGCTCTCGCCGCGATACCCGCCGTCGTCGGCGGAAGCGATGCTGCCTTCTCCCCTGCTTCACTTGCTGTCTTCGAGGAAGCCGAGAACGAACGCCAGGCCCTGAAAGACGACTACATCTCGGTGGAGCACCTGCTGTTGGCTCTCTCCGCTTCAACCGGATCGACCGGCGACCTCCTGCGGCAAGCAGGCGTCACGAAGGATGCGATCCTCGGAGCACTCACCGAGGTACGCGGCAGCCAGCGGATCACATCACAGAACCCCGAGGACACGTTCGCACCGCTCGAGAAGTACGGACGCGATCTGACTGAGCTCGCTCAGCAAGGCAAACTTGATCCGGTGATCGGCCGTGACGAGGAGATCCGCCGCACGATCCAGGTGCTGTCACGCCGGACGAAGAACAACCCTGTGCTCATCGGAGAACCCGGTGTTGGAAAGACCGCCATCGTCGAAGGACTCGCCCAACGGATCATCGACGGTGACGTACCCGAAGGGCTGAAGAACAAACGGATCGTCGGACTCGACATGGGCACACTCGTTGCCGGTGCCAAGTACCGGGGCGAGTTCGAAGAGCGGCTGCAGGCCGTCCTGAACGAGATCAAGGCTGCCGAAGGTCGGATCATCACCTTCATCGACGAGATGCACACCATCGTGGGAGCCGGCGCGTCGGAGGGCTCAATGGACGCCTCCAACATGCTCAAGCCGATGCTCGCTCGCGGTGAACTCCGGATGATCGGAGCAACGACCCTCGACGAGTTCCGGAAATACGTCGAGAAGGACCCGGCCCTCGAGCGCCGCTTCCAGCCTGTTCTCGTCGAACCACCCACGGTGGAAGAGACCATCGGGATCCTCCGCGGCCTCAAGGAACGCTACGAAGTCCACCACGGCGTCCGGATCACCGACGCTTCGCTGGTCGCGGCGGCCGTCCTCTCCGATCGGTACATCACCGGTCGTCTCCTCCCCGACAAGGCGATCGACCTCGTCGATGAATCCGCCTCCCATCTCCGGATCGAGATCGACTCCATGCCGGAGGAGATCGACGAGCTGACCCGACGACGACGACAGCTCGAGATCGAGCGCCAGGCGCTCTCCAAGGAGACAGATGCTGCCTCGATGGAGCGACTCGCAGCGATCGAGCAGGAGCTCGCCGACCTCGCAGAGGATCTCGACGAGCTCTCCGCTCACTGGCAGCTCGAGAAGGATGCGATCGACGACATTCGCGCAGCGAAGCACGACATCGAAGAGACCCGTGCGGCCGCCGACCGAGCCGAACGGGACGGCGACCTCCAGCAGGCCGCCGAGCTCCGCTACGGCTCCCTCCCCACCTTTGAACGCGACCTCACAGATCGCCAGGCGAAGCTCGAGAGTCTCCAGTCCGTCACCAAGATGCTGAAGGAGGAGGTCGACGAGGAAGACGTCGCCGAAGTGGTGAGTCGCTGGACCGGGATCCCGGTTGCGAAGCTGATGGAGGGCGAGGTGCACAAACTCGTCCGCCTCGAAGAGCACCTCCACGAGCGGGTCGTCGGTCAGAACGACGCCGTCGAGTCGGTAGCGAACGCCATCCGGCGTTCTCGTGCCGGACTCTCCGACCCGAACCGCCCGATCGGCTCGTTCCTCTTCCTCGGACCGACGGGCGTCGGAAAGACCGAACTCGCCCGTGCCCTCGCCGGCTTCCTGTTCGACGACGAGCGCGCCATGGTGCGTATCGACATGTCGGAGTACATGGAGAAGCACTCAGTGAGCCGTCTGATCGGCGCACCACCCGGATACGTGGGTTACGAAGAGGGTGGCCAGTTGACCGAAGCGGTGCGCCGCCGTCCCTACTCCGTGATCCTCCTCGACGAGGTCGAGAAAGCCCATCCAGACGTGTTCAATGTCCTCCTCCAACTGCTCGACGACGGAAGGCTCACCGACGGGCACGGCCGCACGGTCAACTTCTCAAACACGGTGCTGATCATGACTTCGAATCTCGGGTCGGAGTTCATCGATCCTGAGCTCCCTGAAGACGTGATCGAGACCCGCGTGATGGAAGCGGTGAAAGCTCACTTCCGTCCCGAGTTCTTGAACCGGATCGACGACGTCATCGTGTTCCATCGACTCACGAAGGATGACCTCAAGAAGATCGCACTGATCCAGTTCACCGGACTGGCGGCGCGACTCGCCGACCGGCGCATCGACCTCGAGTTGACGGACGGAGCCGCCGATTGGTTGACGGAGCACGGCTACGACGCCGTGTACGGGGCACGACCCCTCAAGCGTCTCCTCCAGACGGCGATCGGCGATCCCCTCGCCATGGCCATCCTGGACGGCACCTTCAGAGACGGAGACACGATCGAGGTTGTCGTGGGTGACGGGACCCTGGGGTTCCGCAGGGGCGACGGGTGACAGGAGAAAGTAGAAAGTAGAAAGACACGGACTACCGAGGTGACTGGCTACTGGCGGCGAAGCCGCCCGCTGCCTACCCAATCGCCATCGTGTTCGACGGCGCAATCAGGCGCGGTTCGCGTCTCCCGACGCGCCCCGGCAGGTCGATGACGAAGCAGGCGCCGCCGAGACGGTCCGACGGGCGGTATGTTGCCCGGCCTCCGTGGGCCTCGGCGATAGCTCTCACCATCGCAAGCCCGATACCCGATCCGGGAATGGAGGCGTTGTAGCGGTTGGGTCCGCGCTCGAACCGCTCCCAGATCGTCAGTTCGTGCTTCTTCGGAACACCCGGTCCCGAGTCGTGAACCTCGATGATCAGCCGACCGCCGTCGTCCCGGGCGGTGACCAGGCACAGATCGCCGCCGTAGCGACGAGCGTTCGAGAGCAGATTCACGAGTACCTGCTGGAGTCGGCCTGCATCGATGACAGCGGACAGGCCGGGGTCGACCTCAACGGTCACGCAACTCGGATCAATCGACGTGGAGAGCAACGAACTTGCGACGATCGTGGAGATACCGTGCTCCGACACGTCGAGTTCGATCCGGCTCGGGTCGTCGTGCGCCAGGAGGAGGAGATCCTCGATGATGCGCTCGAGATACGTAGCCTGATCGACAACAACCTCGATCATCTCGACTCGCTCTTCCAAATGGAGTTTCGGGTCCTCCTGGAGTACGGCGAGGAATCCCACCATGGCGGTCAGCGGTGTTCTCAGCTCGTGAGAGATCGACGACACCAGATCGGATCGTTGACGCTCCACGATCATCCGGTTCTCCCGGATGGCAATGCCCTGTCTCCCGATGACAAGGATCGCGACCACAAGAGCAGCGACAAGGAGAATCCGGTCCCCCTGATCGAGGTCGGCATCCCAGATTCTGGCCACGAGCACACCCACCATGACGGCGGCCGAGGTGTACGGGGCGAGCAGCGACCACAGTGGCAGCCTCCGATCCGCGTACTCCTTTGGCTGAGGGACACGATCCACCACCAGCGCCGTCGAAAGGAAAAGAGTCGATGCTGCCAGGTATGCGAGGAACAGCGGCTCTGTTTCGCTGAAACTCCGCCCGACGCCATCAACGAGGAAACTGATGTCTGCCACCGTCTGCATCAGCACGGCGCCCGTGAAGAGCAGCATGCGCAGATCGAATCGATAGCTCGAGCGGCGGACGGTGACCATCATGATGATCACGACGACGGCGAGATCGACGAGCGGGTAGAGCGATCCGATGATCCGCTCCCATGCGACGGCATCTGCCAGGCCTTCGACGATCGGGATGAGAACCAGCACCCAGAGGAGCGCTCCGATCGCGATTGCTCCGATGACGCCGTCGACTGCCGTCCGGGCTCTCTGGAGCACGTTGCCGGCTGTGTGAGGGAGCGATGCGAACCCCACGAGGGCCGTCGAGTATCCGATGATGAAGAAGAGGTCGGTTGGCCCGAATGTCGGGGCGTCCCCGGTGACCACGAGTTGGAGCGCAACGACGACGATTCCCGAGGCGGCGACACATAGGCCAACACCGACGAGAGTCCACGCCCGCCGCTCACCGGTCCCCAGAGAGCGCGATCGTACGATGAACAGGACTCCGGCGGCCAGGTTCCCGGCGAAGATCCCAATGGTCCCGGCAACTTGACGGCTGTCTCCGCTCCCGAACACCACGACCAGCGCCGCCATCACCATGACAGCGAGCGCGAGCACCGCGTACCAGGGCACGCGGAGCCTCCGGATCGAGCGTCCTCCAGGCGCCGGCAGCTGCATGGCAGTTACATCGGCATGGATTGGTCCTGAGTAAAGGAACTCAGGTGTCGCCGGGGTGGTCCTCCGAGACCGACCACATGGCGTGGTCCCTGAGGTCGATCTCGATCTCGGTCCCCACCTCGGGAAGGTGCCGCTGGATCGCGGACAGGAGACCCTCAATCTGATCTCTCGTGTTGTGCAGCGTCTGTGTGAATCTGATACCGCCTTGTCCCACCGGAACAGCCGGGAAGGCCGCAGCGTTCACGTAGAACCCATCGTGGATCAACCGCTGGATCATCTCCCCGACGCGCTCGGGTCCTCCCACATGGATGAACCAGATCGGAGTCTCGGCCGGCGAGACCAGTGGGAGCTGCCGTTTCACGATCTCCGACCGAACCCATCGAATGTCGTTGCGGAGCCGATCTTGCAGATCGACCAGTTCTGGTGTCAGATGGATTCGCGCCGATTCGGCTGCAGCGCCCAGATCGGGCGGGGGAATCGGCCCGGAGAACGTGAGGGGGCCGCCGACGAGGCGGACCCGTCGGGCAAGGGCGCGATCGCCGAACGCGAGCACCGCACCGACGGCGCCGAACGACTTGGCGAAGCCGGCCGACACGACCAGGCGCTCGGTCAGATCGGTCTGTGACAGCACGTAGCCCCGCCCATGGCGCCCCGCCCATCCGAAGCCGTGTGCATCGTCGTAGTACACGTGGAGCGTCGGGTATTTGACTTGGAGAGACGCTATCTCTCGCACGGGAGCAACGTCACCGAACATGGAGTAGACCCCATCGGCGAGAAACCACACACGGTGGTGGGTTCTCACCGCTTCCGCGACACGCCGCTCCAGGGCCTCAACGTCATTGTGCGGAATCGACTCGACCGCTACCCCGCCACCGATCAGTGTCCGCGTCGCCAGATGGACGCTGTCGTGCGTTTGGGCGTCGACGAGTGCCAGATCATCGGGTCCGATCAGGACGGGGAGAGCAGCGAGGTGCGCCAAGGTCGTGGTCTGAACGACGGCAACGGCACCGCCCGTCATCTCACGCAGACGCTCTTCGAGAACGTCGTACAAGGGAAGTGCCGTGTACGTCGGAGATGACGAGTAGCTGGTGCCGTACCGTTCGATCGCATCGATCGCGGCCCTCTTGAGCCGATCATCTCGATTCAACGCCAGGTAGGCGCAGGAACTGAAGTTCACCAATTTCCGGCCGTCGAGAGTGATCAACGCACCATCGAGTCTCTCGTCTTCGATTCTTCGCTGGATCACACCCAACTCGACGCCGAGGCTCAGCCTGCGCTCGGCGAGATCGAGGATCCGGTCGTGTCGTGACCGCATCTTCCTACCTATTCGTTCGGTTGCCTGTACAACCGCCCGTCATGCCCTGCGGACAAGTTAGCGAACTCTTGACCGTGACGCGTGCATTCGCGGCGACCAGCAGTCCGGCTCCGAGGATCATCTCTCTTGCTGGTGGCTCGCAGCCGGCAGTTCACAGCTCAAGACTGAGGACTGGCGGCTACAGATCCCCCCGATGCCTCTTGACAACTCAATCAATCCATGATATTTCTTAATACAAGATATTCGATGAACCACTATATCTGACATCACAAGAGTTGGAAGGAGCGGACCGTGGACCACAGCTC
>JAUVNV010000042.1 GCA_030599515.1 Acidimicrobiia bacterium | reverse complement strand
GTCGCGCAGCGGGCCTGGGGGCGAGTGTTGTCGTCATCGAGGTCGATCCGATCCGGGCGCTCTCGGCTGCGATGGAGGGGTATCGGGTGATGACGGCTGCCGAGGCTGCCCCGATCGGGGATGTGTTCGTCACGGTGACGGGTGATATCCACATCTTCCGGCCCGAGCATTTCGTGGTGATGAAGGACAACGTGATCCTCGCGAACGCTGGGCATTTCGACGTGGAACTCGATCTGAAGGGTCTTCGGGAGATGGCGGTTGATCGCCGTGAGATCCGGGAGAATCTCGAGGAGTTCGAGTTGGAGGACGGGCGTCGGATCATCGTG
Source organism: Acidimicrobiia bacterium (assembly GCA_030599515.1). GTDB lineage: Bacteria > Actinomycetota > Acidimicrobiia > Spongiisociales > UBA5794 > JAHEEL01. Next base: position 12,811 of record JAUVNV010000042.1, on the reverse strand, counting down.
GTCGCTGAGGGGAGGCTGGTGAATCTCAGCGCAGCGGAGGGTCATCCTGCCGATGTGATGGACATGTCGTTCGCCGATCAGGCGCTCGCTGCGGAGTGGCTCGTCGACGTCGGCGGTGATCTCCCGCCCGATGTGTACACGTTGCCCCGTGAGCTCGATGAGTCCGTCGCCCGGCTCAAGCTCGAAGCGATGGGCGCGTCGCTGGAAGTCCTGACAGAAGAACAAGCGAAGTACCTCGAATCCTGGGAAGAAGGAACGTGAACCAGTAGCAAGACACAAGTCGCAAGTAGAAAGACCCGAAGGATGGTTTGGTCCTGCTACTTGCTACTCGCTACTTGCTACTTTCTGTCCCACGTGGTCTCTACGGTCGGGGCATGTTCTGTCTTGCTTGCATCACGCCTTGTCCGGGATCACTGTGTGCCCGATGTCGGCTCGCGTTGCGTCCCGCACCGGAGGTATCCGTCGGGTCGGGACTGATCGGTGTGGCCGGCTTCGTCCACGAGGGGCCGGCGCGGCGTCTCGTTCACGCCTTGAAGTACCGGGCCGTGCTTGCCGCAGCCGAACCGCTCGCCGATGCGATGGCGGCGAGGATCCCCGCATCGGCCTCGGCTCTCATTCCCGTGCCGAGAGCCACCCTCCGAGCGTTCCGCCACGGAGTCGACCCGGCAGCCGTCCTCGCGGCGGGAGTCGCTCGGCGGACGGGTCTCCCTGTCGTCGACGCGATCAAGCCCCGATGGTGGTGGCGCCGGCACGCCGGTCGCAGTCGGGACGAGCGGTCCGCGGTCCCGTTCGTCCCCACCGGTTCGTTCGTCCCGAAGAACGCGGCTCTTGTCGATGACGTGCTCACGACGGGAGCGACGGCTCGTGCAGCGGCGTCCGCGCTTGAGGGTCTTCCGACTCTTGTCCTGGTTGCCACTTGCGCGAGTAGGATGGAGAGAGGAGAAAGCCCCTTTGGAGGTGCGGTGACGGTTCAACCGTTCAGCGGTCCGACCGATCAAAGCACCCTCCGCGCCCGAACGACCGAAGCACGTCGATTTGACGCGCTCGGGAGAGGTTCGGTGGGGCCACCGTTGTGATGGAAAGGAGCACGAGTGAACGTTCGGATCCACGGGCGAAACACCGAGATAGCGGACGACATCCGCGATCTCGCTCATGAGAAGGTCGAGCATGCAGGGAGGATTTTCGACGACGTGACCAATGTCGACGTCGAGTTCTCCGAGAACGGCAACCCGAGGCAGACCGACGGCAGGTACCGCGTCGAGATCACCTCAACCGCCGCAGGCCAGATCGTTCGCGTCGAATCAGACGCTTTCGACGTGCGTGCGGCGCTCGACACTGCGTCCGACAAGTACGAGCGGCAACTCCGGAGGCTCAAGGAACGGCTCATCCAGCGGTCCCGCAAGGCCAGCCACAAAGACCTCAACCCGCCCGGTGACGCGACCGATGACCTACATGACCGGGATGCTGTCATCGTGAAGAGGAAGCGATTTGCGATGCGGCCCATGTCGGTCGAGGAAGCTGTATTGCAGATGGAGATGATCGGACACGACTTCTTCGTCTTCCTCGACGCAGACACAGGCAAACAGTCGGTGATCTACCACCGGCGGGACGGCGATCTCGGCATGATCGAACCGGAGTAAGCCGAGCTGGAGTGCTGAGCCGAAATGAGAAGACTGCTTGTGGTGGACGATGTGCCGTTGTTTCGGGCAGGACTGGCCTCAGCGCTGGGAGACGCAGGGTTCGAGGTCGTCGCCGAGTCTGGTGACGCCGAAGGGGCCGTCTCCGCCGCCGAGAAGCACCAGCCAGATCTCGTCCTGCTCGACATCCTGATGCCGGGCACGTCAGGCCTCGACGTCGTCGAGAAGATCAACGCGGTCGCACCGGACGCACGGGTCATTCTGCTCACCGCGAGCGAGTCGGAAGAGGATCTTCTGGTCGGCATCAAGGCCGGCGCTCGCGGCTATGTCACGAAGGATGCCCCGTTCGATGCTCTGGTCGGAGCCCTCAATGCCGTCGAGAACGGTGGAGCGGCCGTGTCCCCGAACATGGCGGGCAAGCTCCTCGACGTGACCCGGCAGCTGCTCCGTCACCAGGAACTGCTGCAATCGAGGAAGCCGGTGTTGACCGGGCGCGAACTCGAGGTCCTTCAACTCGTGGCCGAGGGACAGACAAGTCGCGAGATCGGCGTCATCCTGTTCATCTCCGAGAACACCGTGAAGAACCACATCAGGAACATCCTCGACAAACTCGGCCTCCACTCGAGAAACGAAGCAGTCCTGTACGCGGTGAGAGAAGACTTGATCAGTCTGTCCTGATCGGCCCGTATCCCGTATCCCGTTGTCGGTTGTCCGTGTCCCGTGTGGGCAGGTTCTTTGCTGTTGACTGTTGGCTGTCAGCTTCCCGGTGGGGCATGGATGGGCGGGAGGAGTCGGCGTCGCTGCGGCGACGAGTCGGGATCGATCGTGAAGCCCTTGCCGTGGATCACGACGTGGTGGTGGAACCAGCACAGGGTGGTGAGGTTCCCGGCATCGGTGACACCGCCGTCGGACCACTCCACGATGTGATGAACCTGGAGGCGGTAGAGCGATGCGCCTCCGTCGATGGTGCCGCCGTGGTGACGGTGGGGAGCGCTTCAAGACGCCTCGCTGTCGATACCAGCCTCTTCGCCATGTCCGTCGACAGATCCAGTCGACCGGCCACCCACTCGACCATGGTGCGACACCCGTCGGCGGTATGTGTCTGACGCCGATCGAGCTCACGGATGGCACCCATCTGGAGGGAACGGATCCGGCTGATCGCTGCCTCGCTGTGAACCCCGACGGGGGGACCAGACGCCAAGGGGCTTGACTGATTCTCGATGACGCGTAGGTTTGGCACCGCGTGTCCCGGGGCGGCGACTCTTGGGCACGGGAATGTACGCGACCCTGGGGAGGGAATGCATGAGGAAACGATTGATGGTGCTGCTCGTGGTAGCGGCAATGGGCATGGCGGTGATGGCTGTTCCAGCTGCTGCCGGACCGGTAGATACTCCGATTCCGGTCAAGGTGACCAAGGCGCCGATCGCTGCAGATGGGACGACGGCTGGTGCAGTCTCCGATTTCGTGTTGTCGTTCGTCGATCTCGATCCAGGCGTGGATGGGATCGGAATCATGACCGGCGGGAAGATCGAGGTTCTTCTTCCTGACGCGTTCGTCAACACCGGCGGAGGTGTGAACGCGGGGATCATTCTGCAAGGCTGGCAGGCGAGCCCTCGTCTGGGTTCTTGGACTACGACAGTGTCGGGCAACACGATCACGCTCGACTTGACGAGCGACTATCTGCCCATCAACGAGGCGAATCCGGGCCCGAAGCAGGTTCACTTACTGTTGAACGGTTTCGAGAATCCGAGGCCGGGTAGGTACGAGGTCGGGTTGACGATCACACCCGACGGCGACGTTCCAGGTCACACGCTGTCCGGAACTGGGATCGTCAAGATCATCCCGCGTGCTCGCCCAAGTGTCAACCTTGTGAGCGTCCTGAGTGGCAACCCCGGCCCGCCTCCCTTCAAGAACGTGCAGCATCAGACGGTCGATCAGGGAACCGATCCGGACAAGGTTGGTCTCTACCTCTGGGACAAGGACTCAACGCCATTCGTTGGTGTCGATGTTGTGATGAGTAACGCCGACCACTACCGGTTTGTGCAAGGAGGAAAGACGGTGGGTCATGTGTGGATTGATGCTCCGGCTGGAGCCGGCAACTACACGCTGTCTACTCCTGTTGGCCCATCGACTCCGGGGTTCACGGCCGTTACGGTTCTGCCCACAGCGCACCTGATCACGCAGTTCAGTCCCGATCCCGGGACGATCGGGGAGTACACACTGACGTTCAAGATGAACAACGGCAACACGCAGACGCAGTTCGTTGAGGTTGTGCTTGCAAGCTGAGAGCCGACCACGTGACCGACAGTCGAACAAGGAGGAAGAGGGCCCGCCGGTCGCGGGCCCTCTTCCTCAATCTATTGGAATTCGATGCTCTGGGCATCCGCACGGGCTGCAAGGCCCGATCTCACAGCCGAATCTCCGCAAGCCCCGGCAACGAAGGTCACGGTCTTCTCCGGACCGGGCGAACCGCCTATCCAGACACTATGTACGACCGGCCGCCAGGTGCTCTGCGAACCCTGGGCTCGCAGAGGTGTATAGGTACCTTGTCAGCCCACAGTTCACACATCCCCCGCCTATCCCCGGTCGAGCATGGCCGGCCGGTCGTAGAGGGCGTTATAGGGCGCGGTGGCCGCGTGCTGTTCGTACTCAGCGGCGAAAGAGTCGTACTGGGTCGGCTCGGGAGCGTGCATCGGGGCGATTGTGGTACCGGGACGCAGTACGGCGACCGGCGGAACTACCAGAGACTCGCCGACAGCCGATAAACCGCACTGCGCCTCGACTGCGGCACGCGGTACGAATAGGTGCCTCGGTATGGGCGGTCAGCCTCCGAGGGAGGCAAACACTTCGTAGACCATGAAGGCCGGCCAGAAGACACCCTGGAAGAAGGACAACATGTACTCCCAGAACGTGTCTGCCTGCTGCCAGAAGTACACGAAGGCTCCGAAGATGCCGAGGCCGTAGATCGCCCCTCCACCGGCGGCACATGTGTTGCTTGAACTCACTTTCATCCACCTCATGTAGATGGGTCAAGCGTACTCACCCATGGATGCGGCTGGGCCACGTCCCGGAACTTGACTGGCGGATCTCGCAGGCCTCACAACTTCTGCCTGGATCTATCACAAGCGGCACGTTGTCCAACAAACGGCACACCCCCCGTATCATCCCCTCCACATGTCCATCTTTTCCAAAGCTCTTCGGTTCGGGGAGGGCAAGCGCCTCAAGGAACTTGAAGACCTTGTCACGCGTGTCAACGCACTCGAACCGGAGACCGAGCAACTGAGCGACGACGATCTCGTGGCGAAGACCGCCGAGTTCCGCAATCGCATCCGCAACGGCGAACCGGTCGACGATCTCGAGGAAGAGGCATACGCCGTCGTTCGTGAAGCGGCGAAGCGAACGCTCGGTCAGCGTCACTTCGACGTCCAGATCATCGGAGCCGGCACGCTCCATCGGGGGATGATCTCCGAGATGCGTACCGGTGAGGGGAAGACGCTCGTCTCCACGATGCCGTCCTACCTGAACGCGCTCAGCGGGAAGGGCGTCCACATCGTCACCGTCAACGACTACCTCGCAGCGCGCGACTCGAACTGGATGGGGCAGATCCTCCGCTTCCTCGATCTCAAAGTGGGACTCATCCAGGCCGACATGACGCCGCAGGAGCGCAAACCGGCCTACGACGCCGACATCACGTACGGAACGAACAACGAGTTCGGATTCGACTACCTCAGGGACAACATGACGATGCGTCCCGAGGACCGAACCCAACGGGGCCACCACTTCGGAATCGTTGACGAGGTCGACTCGATTCTCATCGATGAAGCGAGGACTCCGCTCATCATCTCCGGACGGGTCGGGGAGACCGGGAAGTGGTATCGAGATTTCGCCCGCATCGTCGAGAGGCTCCGACGAGATGAGCACTACGAGGTCGATGAAAAGAAGCGGCAGGTCATCGTCACAGAGATCGGTGTCACCCAAGTTGAGCAGATCCTCGGCGTCGAGAACATGTACGACTTTGCCAACGTCGACTTCATCCACCATCTCGATGTGGCATTGAAGGCGAAAGGGCTCTATCACCGCGACGTCGACTACCTCATCAAGAACGGCGAGATCATGATCGTCGACGAGTTCACCGGCCGAGTGCTCGAAGGCCGACGCTACTCCGAGGGCCTCCACCAGGCGATCGAGGCGAAGGAGGGCGTCCACATCAAAGAGGAGAACCAGACCCTCGCCACGATCACCCTTCAGAACTACTTCCGGATGTACGAGAAGCTCGCGGGGATGACCGGCACGGCCCTCACCGAGGCCGGGGAGTTCCACGGGATCTACGGACTCGAGGTGCTCGACGTCCCGACGAACCAGCCGATCGCCCGTATGGACCAGGCAGACGTCGTCTACCTCGACGAGGATCACAAGTTCGCCGCCCTCTCCGACGACATCGAAGAGCGGAGCAAACGCGGCCAGCCCATCCTCGTCGGAACCATTTCGATCGAGAAATCCGAACGACTCGCCAACACGCTGAAGCGCCGGGGCATCAAGCACGAAGTCCTCAACGCCAAGCAGCATGAGCGGGAGGCCCACATCATCGCCCAGGCCGGGCAGCTGGGATCGGTCACGGTCGCGACCAACATGGCGGGGCGAGGCGTCGACATCCAACTCGGCGGGAATCCTGAGGAACTCGCCCGATCTGAGATAATCCGCAAAGAAATTCCAAAGGACGATCCGACGTACGAAGCGACGCTCGCTGCTTCGATCGAGCGATTCAGGGTTGAGACGGAGCAGCAGAGGCAACAGGTGCTCGACGCGGGAGGCTTGTACGTGCTCGGCACCGAACGGCACGATTCGCGCCGCATCGACAACCAGCTACGAGGCCGTTCCGGCAGGCAGGGCGACCCGGGGGAGTCCCGCTTCTATCTGTCGCTCGAGGACGATCTCATGCGTCGGTTCGCCAACGAGCGAGTGGCGTCGATCATGGAGCGGCTGCGGATTCCGCCGGATGTTCCCATCGAGCACAAGATGGTGACGAAGGCGATCGAGCGAGCACAGTCGCAGGTCGAGTCCCAGAACTTCGAGATCCGCAAGAACGTGCTCAAGTACGACGAGGTGATGAACACTCAACGTCAGATCATCTACAAGTGGCGGAACCAGATCCTCGATGGTGAGGACACAGATGAGTTGCTCGCTGGATGGCGTGCTGAGGTCATCGAGTTCGAAGTCGAGGTGATGACAGCAGGCGTCGATGCTTCTGAGTGGGACTGGGCAGACCTCGAGGTCCGAATGAAGGCGATCTACGAGCCGACGATCAGCGAAGTATCTTTCAGCGGCCCCGAACTCCTCACGGTCGACGAGGTCATCGACGCCTACGTGGCCGATGCCGATGCCGTGTACGCGGCACGAGAAGCACAGTTCGGTTCCAACGTCATGCGTCAACTCGAGCGCACCGTCACCCTGTCGGTCATCGATAACAAGTGGAGGGAGCATCTCGCCGAGATGGACTACCTCCGTTCCGGAATCGGACTGCGGGCGATGGGCCAGAAAGACCCGCTCGTCGAGTACCAGCGCGAGGGCTTCGACTACTTCGAGGAGTTGGTCGACGCTGTGAAGCACGACTCCATCCGCTACATGTTCCATGTCGACGTGGTCCAGAAGCAGGAAGCCCCCAGAGCTCAGGTCACCACCTCATCGGCGAAGTCTGTTCAGCAACTCAAGCAGAAGCAGGTCATTCGAACCGACAAGAAGGTGGGGCGCAACGCTCCCTGCCCGTGCGGATCCGGGAAGAAATACAAGCGCTGTCACGGCGCCGTCGGGGCCGAACCCCTGGCGTAGACCAACGGTATGCTCAGTTCCATGGAACTCAAGAGCACCGCGGTCAAAGCCGCAGACATCGTGAATCCTCTGCTTTCGTCTCCAGGCGGCCCACTCGAGGGCATGGCGATGGCGTCGTCGTTCGAGCCCTCTCTGATGCCCAGAACGTCGATGCAACAGGGGATCATGATGGGCCTCGCCGGTCTCACCGCCCGCAGCCTCGTCGCGATCGCCGAAAAGGGAACCCGACGGGTCACGCCCAACTCCGCACGACTCTCGATGAAGCTCGCGATCCGGGGAGCGATCGGTGCCACCGGGGCGGGCCTGGCGATGATCCCACAGCGGCAGGGGGAATCGCTCTGGCGGTCCGGCGTCCGCAGCGGCGGTCAGATGCTCGCCGCAGTGGCGGTCTCCGGAGCGTTGTACGACACCAGCGTGTCGGCGGCTGCGGGAAGCCGCAACGATGCGATTCTCCGCCCCATGCTCGCGTCGGCCGCCGTCACCGCAGGAATGGTGGCCCTGGCGGGGAAGAACCTCAAGGAGCGCAAGCAGGTCATCAAGCGCTGGCCGGTCGAGCAGAAGAACGAACTCCCGATGGCCATCGCCATGGGTTGGGCCACGTACGCCGCCGGGTCGGGACTCGGCAAGGGGTACATCGCCTCACGCAACGGACTCGTGCGCTTCCTCGGGCCGGGACCCACCAAGCGTGTGATCGGTGGCATCGCCAACGCCGCCATTTGGGCGGGCGGCGCCGTCACGCTCTACAACGCCGGGGTCGGCTACATCGGTCGGGCGAACGAGAAGGTCGAACCGGCGTATGCGATGCCCCCGCTGTCGCCGTTGGTCTCGGGTAGCGAGGAGAGCACGTCGCCGTTCGTAGATCTGGGTCTGCAGGGGCGACGCTTCGTGACCGATGTCGTCTCATCCGAACTGATCGAGGAAGTTCTCGGAGAACCGGCCAAGAAGACACCGATCCGTGTCTTCATCGGATACAACTCCGAGCCCATGTACTCGATGGGCAGAACAGAGATGGCGATGGCCGAACTGGAGCGGACGGGAGCCTTCGATCGGGCCAATCTTCTCCTCGTCTCGCCGACCGGTACGGGGTGGGTCGATCAGACCATGATCGAGAGCGCCGAGTTCCTTACCAAAGGTGACATCGCGACGTGTCTCATCCAGTACGGACGGTTCCCGTCGTTCCTCTCCGTGCAGAAGGTGGCCCTCGGGCGGCACCAGTTCAGAGCTCTGCTCTGGAGTGTGCGCCAACGTCTCGCCGAACGACCACCGGGGAAGCGGCCGAAGGTCTTCGTCTTCGGTGAGAGCCTTGGTGCGTGGGCGAGTTCAGATGTCCTCATGTATCAGGGAATCGACGGGTTCGATCACTACGGGATCGACAACGCCTTGTGGGTCGGTCTCCCCGGTCTCGCGAAGTGGTCTCGCAACGGCATGGCCGGCGGCCGATCGGATGTCGTGCCGGAAGGTTCCGTCGGCGTGTTCGACAACCCGGGTGAGATCGAGGAGCTGAGCGCCGAGCAGCAAGACAAGCTCCGTGCGACGATCCTCAGTCACGACAACGATCCAATCGCCATGCTCTCCACCGACCTCATGGTCCGCAAGCCGGACTGGCTCGAAGGTACGCCGGGTCGGGGAGTCCCGGAGGACATGGACTACACACCCATGACGACGTTCCTCCAGGTCGCGATCGATGCCATGAACGCCATGGTCACCGTGCCGGGCCACTTCGGCTCGTTCGGCCACGACTACCGTCGGGACATGGCTCGCATGGTGCGAGCCGCTTACGGGTTCCGCGACATCACCGATGATCAGATCGAGTCGATCGAGCGACAGCTTGTGACACTCGAGTTGGAGAGGGCGGAGCGAATCAAGGCGTCGAAGGCTGAAGATGCCCCGGCCGCACCGCAGTACCGGGGAACAACCTATGTGGATGAGCAGACCGGGGTGCTCCGCACCGGGGCCGGGGTCCCGCTCCAGATCACCCGTACATCGGGAGCGCGGTGGTTCAAGAAGTTCCACGGCACACATGCCGGACCCGAGGAAGTGCAGTGACCCGCTGACGGGTACGCTCATCCCACCATGGAACCGAACGACTTGCGCTCACTTCTGAACGACCTGCGGTCTCGCCTCGACGACGCCAGGAGGTTCCTTTGACATTGCCGGCAAGGAACAGGAACTCGTCGAACTGAGGCAGCAGGCATCCGCGCCCAATCTGTGGGACGACCAGGACCGCGCGCTCGAAGTGACCCGAACGCTCGCTCGACACGAACGCACGATCGAGCAGGTAGCGACCCTGGGCGAGGCGCTCGACGACGCCGAGGTGTTGATCGAACTCGCCGTTGAAGAAGACGATTCGTCAGGCCTCGATGACGCGATGACAGAGCTGCGGGAAACCGAGGCGATACTCAGCCGCCTCGAGCGTGAGACGCTCTTCTTCGGTCCACACGACGATTCGACTGCGATCATGTCCGTCCATGCCGGTGCCGGCGGCGTCGATGCTCAGGACTGGGCGGAGATGCTGTTTCGCATGTATTTGCGATACCTCGAACGAACAGAGCTCACCTTCGAGGTCGACGAGTACCAGGTTGGTGAGGAAGCGGGCATCAAGTCGGCCACGATCACGATCAAGGGTGACCACGCCTACGGGATCTTCGAGAGTGAACGCGGCGTGCATCGGCTGGTGCGGATCAGTCCATTCGACTCGAATGCCCGACGCCACACGGCATTTGCTGGTGTCGACGTCATCCCCGAGGTCGACGTCAAAGAGGTCGAGATCAACACGGAGGATCTCCGCGTCGACACATACCGGGCATCCGGTGCCGGTGGCCAGCACATCAACAAGACCGATTCGGCGGTCCGGCTCACACACTTGCCCACTGGTGTCGTCGTGAGCTGTCAGGCCGAACGATCCCAGACGCAGAACCGGGTGCGGGCCATGCATCTCCTCGCCGCGCGACTGGCCGAGCGGGCACGTGTCGAGCAGCAGCAAGAGGTCGATGCCATCCGTGGGGACCAAACCGAGGCCGGTTGGGGACGCCAGATCCGCTCCTACGTCCTCCAGCCGTACCAGATGGTCAAAGACCTCCGTACGGGCCACGAGATTGGGAACATCCACGGAGTTCTCGACGGCGACTTGGATCCATTGATCGACAGCTATCTGCGGTGGCGAAGAGAAGAAGCGAAGTAGCTCTGAGCTGCAGGCCATGAGCCAGGAGCCACGAGCTTCGAGCCGGTGAGTGCCGGTCTGATTCGTGGGCGTGAGCGGCCCGGCTTGTGGCTCGCAACTCCTTCGCAAATCCTCTTCTATGCGAGGTCCGCGGGTAACCTGCCAACGCGTTGGCGGGTGGGGTAGGACTACGAAGCCGCGATAGGGATTTCATGATCCGTCTCGATAATGTGACGAAGGTTTACGACGGTGGTGTCGTAGCCGTCAAAGACGTCGATCTCGACATCAACAAAGGTGAGTTCGTCTTTCTCGTGGGTCCCTCGGGGTCCGGGAAGTCGACGCTCATCCGCCTCATGATGCGCGAGGAGAAGCCGACCAACGGCGACATCTGGATCGCGGGGAAGCATGCCTCCGAACTGCCGGGATGGAAGATTCCCCACCTCCGTCGATCCATCGGCACTGTGTTTCAGGATTTCAAGCTCCTCCCGACCAAGACCGTCTATGAGAACGTCGCATTCGCCATGGAGGTGACGGGAAAGTCGCGTTCAGCGATCGACGGTCAGGTTCCACAGGTTCTCAGACTCGTCGGCCTCTCCGAGATGGCCGAGCGGCTGCCACGACGACTCTCTGGGGGCGAGCAGCAGCGAGTTTCGGTGGCTCGAGCCTTCGTGAATCGACCTCTCATCGTTCTTGCCGACGAGCCGACCGGGAACCTCGATCCCGCGACATCGGTGGGGATCATGCGCATCCTCGATCGGATCAATCGGACGGGTACAACCGTTGTCATGGCAACCCACGACCACGCGATCGTCGATGCGATGCGTCGCAGGGTCATCCAGCTCGAGCGTGGTCGTGTCGTTCGCGACGAGAGCCGTGGTGTCTACGAGACGAACTATCTGGATGCCGATGCCCCGGACTCCCCCATCCTTGTCACGGACATCGTTGACGACGCCGACACCACTGCCACGGCCGAAGGCACCGCCACCACGACACTCGACGTTGAAGATCCGACGGCTACCGGTTCGTCGGCTGAAGAGCCGGCTCCTTCGGAGGAGACCACTGGCCTCGAAGACGAATCGGTCGAGGACGACGTGCGACGCGAGCCGGAGACCACCGCAGATGACGAGGGTCCCGACGACGAACCGGGAGCCGATGAGGAGGCCGACGGATGACCCGCGTCTCCTACGTTCTACGCGAGGCATTCGCCAACATCGGGCGCAACGGTCTGGTTGTGTTGGGCGCCGTTCTGGCCGTCTTCATCTCCCTGACACTCACCTTTGGAACGCTCGTCTTCGGTGAAGTGGTTCGAATCAACACCCTCCAGTGGGCCGAGGACGTTCGAGTGATCGCCTTCGTGCGCGATGACGCACTTACGGCGGTCGACGAGATGCAGGCCGAGATGGAGAGTTGGTCTGAAGTCGAAGCCGTCACCTTCGTCTCGAAGGCCGCAGCTCTCGAAGAGGCACGAATTCTGCTCTCGAACCAGCCGGCTACGTTGCGCGTGATCGAAGAGAGCCCCGATATCGTTCCGGCGTCGCTCCGAATCAAACCTGTCGACCCAGACGACTACCAGACGATCGTGACGCGTCTCCAGGCCACGCCGGGGCTGCTGCGCGTCCAATCTGCCGGGCAAGCCATCGACGCGATGATCTCGCTGCGAGATGGGTTACGCATGATGTTCTGGCTTCTGGCGGTTGCTCTCGGAATCGCCGCAGTGGCATTGATCTCGAACACGATTCACATGGCCATCTACGCGCGCCGCGAAGAGATCGAGATCATGCGACTCGTCGGTGCGTCGAACTGGTTCGTGCGAGTTCCGTTCCTTCTCGAGGGCGCGATCGAAGGTTTCTCGGGGGCTGCCCTTGCTGTGGGCTTCGTCGTCATAGCGCAGCAACTGGCAGTCGATCGTCTCACCGACCTGCCGGACTGGATCAACGTCGCAGTTCAGAATGATTATCTCTTCACGCAGGGAACGCTGGTCCTGCTGTTCGGGGTGCTTGCCGGTCTCATCGGCAGCGGCCTGAGCCTCACGGTCCACAAGTACCTGCGCGCGCGACCAGAGCACGGCGTCTCCTTGCTGCGGGCCTTACTGCGGTGTTGGTGTTGGCAGCGGTGCCCGCGGCCGGAGCCGACGATCTCGATCGTGATCTGCAAAGCGTCAAGAACAGGATCGATTCGCTGAGTGACG
>JAUVNV010000179.1 GCA_030599515.1 Acidimicrobiia bacterium | reverse complement strand
GCCCGAGCCCGAGCCCGAGCCCGAGCCCGAATCCTCTTCCTCCCCTTCAGGGGGAGGTGTTGCCGAAGGCGACGGAGGGGGTCAAGAGAGCCCCGAGCCGCCAGCCGCCAGGTACGAGCTCGAGCCTGTACCTGTCCCGGCGGCCGAAGGACGGGGGGACGCGGGAGAGCGCAGCGACGACGCAGGGGGGCAGGAGAGCGACCAGCTACCAGCCACCACCCCCCAGCCCGAGCCTGCAGTAGAACCGGAGCCCAAGCCTGATCCGTTGGCCGGACTCTTCGCTCAACTCAAAGATCCCGCCGAAGGCGACGGAGGGGGTCAAGAGAGCCCCGAGCTGCCAGCCGCCAGTCCCCAACCCGAACCCATACCTGTCCCCCCGACCGAAGCGCGGGGGGACGCGGAGGAGCGCAGCGACGGTGCAGGGGGGCAGGAGAGTCCCGAGCCCGAGCCCGAACCATCCTTCGATCCGTTCGCACTCCGGGGACGCCATCTCCTTCGCGTTCAGAACCGGGCGCTCCGGAGTGTCAAGCGGAGCTTGGTCGAGGCGCAGAATCAGGCGCTGGAGGACCTCCGCCTGATCGACGGTTGGGAGCCGGACGAAAGGATCGTGACCGACGAGGTTTCCGAGGCTCTCTCCACCCTTGCTCGAGAGAGCATGGTCGAAGGGTTCGCAGCCGCCGCCGAGATGATGCACACTGACGAGACCCCGCAGCCAGACGACGTCGACCCGGGAGATCCGTCACCTGAGTTCGCCGGCGCCCTCATCGAGGCGGCCCAGGGTGCAGTCACCCGTTCTCGAGGGTCGGGGGCTGGCCACCGCGAGATCGCCTCTGCGTTGTCCCGCGTGTTCCGATCGTGGCGTACCGACGAAGCGGAACGCAGGGTTCAATTCGCTTCACGCGCTGCCTATCACGTCGGCGTGACGGCCGCGCTTGCCGATCTGGGCGCAACAGAACTCGAGGTCAAGCCGTCGGGCCGGCCGTGCCGGGAGTGCCCCGCGAACAAGGGCCCCTGGGCAATAGCCGATGGTCTTCCGAGCGGAACCGTGATGCCTCCGGCACGGCTCGAATGTGCCTGCACGATCGTTCCGTCGCTCTGACGCGGCGAGGCTCGTAGAATCAGCCCGTGATCAATCGCGAACCAATTCCACACACCCCGAGAGGCAGGTTCCGGCGCATCCTTTGGATCGTCATCGGGATCGGCTTTGTTGGGCTCATCGCTCTGCGGTCCCTCGCCACACTCTGGACGGACTACCTGTGGTACTCGAGCGTCGGTCAGGTCGGTGTGTGGACGACCCTCGTCTTCACTCGCCTCTGGCTCGTCGTCGTGGCGTCGGTCGTCGCGGCTGCGATCTTCTGGCTCAATCTGTTCATCGTCGACCGGCTGTCCCCGCGTCGCGGCGTCATGCCGGGAAGTCCGGACGAAGAGCTCCTGATGCGCTACCAGACCTGGGTCGAGCCGCGTTCCGGACGTCTCCGCCTCGCCGCCGCAGCGTTCTTCGGGATCCTGATCGGTCTCGGAGCGGCCGCCTGGTGGCAGAACTGGCTGCTGTTCTCGAAGGGTGGCTCTTTCGGCCTCGCCGACCCCATCTTCAATCACGACATCGGTCTCTACGTGTTCGACGTTCCGTTCATGCGCGACGTATTCGGGTGGACGTTCCAGCTGACACTCGTGCTGACGCTTGTCGTCGTCGCCGTCCACTACCTCAACGGTGGGATCAGCGTTCAGGGTCCCGGAAAGCGGGCCAGTTCGGGCGTGAAGGCACACATCTCGATCCTCCTCGCGGTGCTGGTGCTCCTCAAAGCCGTCGGATACCAGCTCGACAAATGGGACCTCCTCTACAGCAGCCGAGGTCAAGTGTTCGGAGCGTCGTTCACGGACGTCAACGCCCAAGTCCCCGCGCTGAACCTGCTCATCCTGATCTCGATCGTTGCCGCCGTGATCCTCCTCGTGAACCTGTGGTTCCGGGGGTGGACGCTGCCGCTCGTCGCCGTGGGATTGTGGCTCGTCACGTCGATCGTGGTCGGCGGGGTGTATCCAGCACTCGTGCAGCGGCTGAGTGTCCAGCCGGACGAGGTCAACAAGGAGTCGCCGTACGTCGCCTACAACATCGAGTTCACGCGTCGAGCTTTCGGACTGAGCGACGTTGAGATCGCGCCGTTCGCCGCTTCGCCGGATCTCTCGGCTGATGATCTGGTTGCGAATGATCCAACGATCAGCAACATCCGCCTCTGGGACCCGGGTGTCCTGAAGTCGACGTACCAGCAACTCCAGAACATCGTTACTTACTACGACATCGGTGACGTCGACGTGGACCGATACAACATCGACGGTGAACTCACCCAGGTGATGGTGTCGGCCCGGGAGCTCCAAGAGACCCAGATTCCCGCCGAGGGTTGGGTCACCGAGCGGCTCGTCTACACCCACGGGTTCGGATCGGTGCTGAGTCCGGCGAACGATGTCACCGTGCAGGGTCAGCCGGACTTCCTCGTGAAGGACATCCCTCCGATCAACCTCTCCGAAGACTCGAAGCTCAACATCGATCAGCCGCGCATCTACTTCTCGGACCATGCGGAGACCGACTACGTGATCGCCGGAACGTCGCAGCAGGAGGTCGACTTCCCGATCGGATCGAGCGGGGCCGAGGTTGCGACGAACTCCTACGACGGCATGGGCGGGGTTGAGGTTGGCGGCTTCTTCAACCGGATGGCGTGGGCGTTGCGATTCGGGAATCTCGACACGCTGATATCGGACCGGGTCAGCGCTGACTCGAAGGTGATGCTCGAACGCAACATCCGATCGCGTATCGGGCGCCTCGCTCCGTTCCTCTACGCCGATGCCGATCCGTACATCGTCATCGCCGATGGGCGGCTCAAGTGGGTCATGGATCTCTACACGGTCACCGACCGCTACCCGTATTCGGCGCCCGCGAGCACTGCCCGTCTGAACGCCGCTCCGGGTCTCCCCGGTCAGTTCAACTACATCAGGAACTCGGTCAAGGCCGTCGTTGACGCGTACGACGGAACGGTCGACCTGTACGTCATCGATCCGGATGATCCGGTGATCCGGGCGAACGAGGCGATCTTCCCCGGCGTATTTCGTTCCCGGGACGAGTTGCCGTTGGAGATCATCGAGCACTTCCGGTATCCCGAAGACCTGTTCCGGATTCAGACCGACGTCTATCAGCTCTATCACATGACGGACCCGGACCAGTTCTTCACCGTGTCGGATCCGTGGCAGATCGCTCGTGATCCGTCGACCTCGCCGAGACCGCCGTTGAGGGGCCGGTTCGTCGATGTGGACGGTCAGGAGTTCACTCCGATGCTTCCGTACTACCTGTTGATGAAGCTGCCGGGGGAGGAGGAGCTGTCATTCCTGTTGATGCAGCCGTTCACGCCGCGGGGCCGTCCGAACATGGTGTCGTTCATGGTGGCGAAGAGTGGACCGCTCGAGGAGTACGGCCGGATCGTTGAGTATGAGCTGCCATCTGACAGCCAGATCGATGGTCCGGGACAGGTCGGAAACTTCGTGAACCAGGACCCGGCGATATCGGCTGAGTTCACCCTGCTCGGCCAGGGCGGGTCGAGGGTGATCCAGGGCAACATGCTCGTCATCCCGATCGAGCAGTCCCTGCTCTACGTCCAGCCGATCTACATCAGCGCGAGCGACGGAGCGTCGAGCACCGGGATCCCGGAGTTCAAGCGAGTCGTCGTGTCGTTCAACGGTCGGATAGAGATGCGCGATTCTCTCTCAGAAGCGCTCTCCGCGGTCTTCGGCGTTGCCGACCGAGCCGGGGACGGCGACGGTGAGACCACAGAGCCGCCCACCGGGTCGATCGAAGAACAGGTGATCGAGCTTCTGGCCCGCGCCGATACTGCCTTCAAGGAGGCCGACGCGGCGATGCGCAGCGGCGACCTCGTCACCTGGGCCGAGAAGATCGAAGAGGCCCAGGCGGCGATCGAAGAGGCGAGTCGGCTGCTTTCGGCTTCGTCCACCGAAGAGGCACCTCCTGAAGAGACCGAGACCGACGACACCACGACCGACGCGTAGCGGTCGGCCGGGGACGAGAGGGTTGACTTAGCTAGCTGGTTAGTCCACTATGGAATCATGACCAGCGTCGGAATCCACGAAGCCAAGACGAACCTTTCGAAACTCCTCCGGCGAGTGTCGGTCGGTGAGGAGATCATTATCACCCGCTCCGGTGAGCCGATCGCGAAGATCGTGCCGATCGAGTCAGCGCACAAACGCCGCTTTGGGGTCGACGCGGGCCGCTACGAGGTACCCGACGACTTCAACGAGCCTCTGCCGGAAGAGCTGCTCGCAGCATTCGAGTCGTGAGTGTTCTGCTTGATACTCAGGTGTGGCTCTGGCTGCTGGCACAACCAGAGCGACTGGGTCCTATCGCGCTCTCGTTGCTCGAAGATGATCGAAACGATCTGTTCCTATCCGCCGCGAGCGCCTGGGAGATCGCAATCAAGTACCGGCTCGGCAAACTGCCGCTGCCAGAAGCGCCCGGCCTCTACGTGCCCGACCGGATGAGGGCGAGCGGTGTCGTGGCGCTGTCGATCGAGCACAGCCACGCGCTTACGGTGGCGTCTCTTGATGACTATCACCGTGATCCCTTCGATCGCATTCTTGTCGCCCAAGCCCAGGTCGAGGGTCTGTCGCTCGTGTCGGCCGATCGGAGGTTCGCCGCGTATGATGTCTCCCTGATCGATGCCACCCTGTGACGGCGCAGCAGTAGGCACCGTCCATTCATATAATCCGGTCTCCACAACGACGCGGGGTGGAGCAGTCTGGTAGCTCGTCGGGCTCATAACCCGAAGGTCGCAGGTTCAAATCCTGCCCCCGCTACGAAGAAAACCCTTGGGACACCCACATATCCCGAGGGTTTTCTCGCGCAGCGGGGTTGGCCGTTTCTGTCGTTCTACCGGGTGTTCTACCGGGTGTTCTACCGGCCTCAGCCGGTAGAAGCCTCCGGGACGATCAGACTCTCGAACATCCGGGCTGCTTCGGCTTGCATACCGGGGAGGACGTGCTGGTAGGTGTCGATGGTGAACACCGGGTTGCCGTGCCCGAGCCGTTCGCTCACCACCTTGACTGGTATCCCGGCTTTGATGAGCAGCGTGCCATGCGTATGTCGAACATCGTGCAGCCTGATCCTGGGGACTCTGGCCCGTTTTACGATTCTCTCGAATGTTTGTGAGATGGAGTGGGGATGGATCGGTTCGCCGGCGGAGTTGGTGAACACCCACCGGGTCGGCTTGACACCGACGACGGCT
>JAUVNV010000084.1 GCA_030599515.1 Acidimicrobiia bacterium | reverse complement strand
CGCGAGATGCCTCTCACTTGCGCATCGGGGGCAAGCACCAGGTAGCGCCCGGCGAGACTGACCTGATTCGTAAGACGGGCGCCCTTGTGGCCCATGGCGTCCTTGACGACCTGCACGAGGACCGAATCGCCCGGCTCGAGTGCGGATTCGATGCGCTTCGGCTTGCCGTTCATTTCGTACGCGCCGTAGTCCACATCCCCGGCGTACAGAACACCGTTCTTACCGCCGCCGAAGTCGATGAACGCCGCCTCCATCCCCGGGAGAACGTTGCGGACCTTGCCGAGATAGATGTTCCCTACGAGGGAACGCTTGTCGGAGCGAGCGACGTAGTGCTCGACGAGGACCGGTCCCTCGAGAACCACGATCTGGGTCTGGTGCGGCATGGAGCGCACGAGCATCTGCTTGCGCGCCGTATCTGGAGGTGGAGCGACGTCAACATGGGTCGGTCGGCGACGACGTCGCTGATCGGTGCGCTTCTGCTTCTTCGGCTGTCTCTTCTGCTTCGCCGGTTCCCTGGTGGTCGGCGCTTCAGTTGTTGAGAATCTGCGGACGGTGACATCTTCGCCATCTACCGTGCGCACCGTGCGCACCTCTGTTGCAGATCCGCGACGCACCACGCGCGCGGGTTTCTTCCGGAACAATCCCATCGGTGAACTCCTTCGAGGTGCCCGGGATCCGGCGAGGTTCGTGCACGAATGACTTCAACGTGAGGTCGGGCATGACGGAGTCTCGATGATCGATCGTCGCGAAGTGCCGGTAGACGTTGAGCATGCGCGTGTGCTTCTCGATGGTCCCAGGTCGGAAACGGCGACCGCGCTCTGCGGTCGTCTCGAAAACGAGAGTAGCGGGACAGCCGCTCTACCCGACGGCAATTGCTCCACCGACGGGACCCTTGGATGGCTGCAAGCTGCAAGCTGCAAGCTGCAAGACAGGAGAAGAGCTTGTCGCTGGAAGCCGAGGTCTTGAAGCTTGAGGCTTGAATCTTGAAGCTTGGGTCTCGAAGCGTGAGGCTTCGCTCTACTCGCCGTGACCGTTCCCCAGACCGAGTTCTTCTTGCCGCGCTTCGTCCGGGTCGTAGCAGCGCCGACATCGGGCTTCGTACGCATCCTGGGCGCCGAGGACGACCAGTTCATCAGATTGGACGACTCGCTGCGTGAATAGACCCGGGCCACCACACCGATGGCAGACAGCGAGCGCCTTCGTCACATACTCGGCGCGCAACATGAGCGAAGGGATCGGCTCGAACGGGCGGCCGAGGTAGTCGAGATCCAGGCCGGCGATGATCAACTGTTTGCCGGCACCGGCCAGATCCGTGGCCACGTCGACGAGACCTTCATCGAAGAACTGTCCCTCGTCGATCCCGATCACGATCGTCCGGTCCTCCACGGCGTGGAGCAGTTCGCTCGAATCGGCGACCGGAATCGCTTCGGTGGAGAGATTCGAGTGCGAGACGACCTCCCTGCTGGCGTACCGCGTGTCGATCTGGGGTTTGAAGGTCTGGACGGGGATCCTGGCGATGCCGTACCGGGTCACCCGGCGAATGAGTTCTTCGCTCTTCCCCGAGAACATCGGCCCCGCTATGACCTCGATCCAGCCCTGTTCGGAGCGTCGGTGCATGAACGATGACTGTAGACCGAGTGAGCGGTTAGGAAGCCGCGGAGCGCTCCATCGGGAGCGTCGGACGGCGCATCCACGTCGAGTGCGCAAGCCCAAGAGCGATGCTCATCATCACGAACACCGTGCCACCCGACGACATGAACGGAAGCGGGAGACCGGTGACCGGCATCAACCGAACGGTCATACCGACATTGACGAACACATGGAACGCGAGGAGTGCCGCGACCCCCGTCGAAATCAGTTGACCGAATCGGCCACTCGCGTTTGCGGCCGACACCAACACACGCCAGATGATGATCCCGAAGAGCACGAGCACGATGAAACTCCCGGCGAACCCGAGCTGCTCGCCGACGGCCGTGAAGATGAAGTCACTCGACTGCTCGGGAACGAATCGAAGATTCGTCTGGGTGCCATTGAACAGCCCTTTGCCGAACAACCCCCCGGTGCCGATCGCAACCTGACTCTGGAACTGGTTGTACTGCGCCCCGAGGACGTCGGTCACCGGGTCGAGGAACGCGGTCAACCTCGTGATCTGGTACTCCTGAATCGCCCCCACCTGGAACAGGGCCACCGTTCCGACGAGACCGGCGACAATCAGCGCCGCCATCTGTCGCCACGTCGCGCCGGCAACGAAGATCATGACACCGGCAATGAAACCGAACGTGAGCATCGTCCCGAGATCCGGCTGCCGGAAGATGAGCACCGACGGTACCGCGACGAGCACGACGGCTCGCGCCACACGGTCCCACCGCATCGGTCGAGCGGCAGCGGACAGCAGAGCGGCGAGGGCCAGAATGACTGCCAGCTTTGCGATCTCAGACGGCTGGAACCGGATCGGCCCAAGCTGCATCCACCGCTGCGCCCCTTTCACCGAGGATCCCAATGGACTCAGAACGAGGACCAGGGTGACGATGGAACCGAGATAGATGGCCGAAACCCACGGGCGGATCGTCACAACCTTGATCAGCGAAACAACACCGAACGCCATGAACCCGATCAGTACGAACGCCGCCTGCTGCTCGAGTTCGCGGGTCGGACTCACGCCGATCGCCTCCAGGCGGGGGGCCGAAGCCGTGTAGATCATCAGGAGTCCGAGAGCGGATAGCGCCGTGTACGCGATCAGAAGCAGCCAGTCGGGCCGAAGCTTCCGGTCCCGCCGGAGCAGCGAGATCTGGCTGCGCTCGGTCGTGATCGACATCAGTCCGTGTCCGCCCCGGCTTCGAGCGAGGTCACCGCTCGTTCGCCGTTCAGAATGTACTGCAGCACCTGGCGCGCGACCGGAGCGGCCACCCGCCCCCCCGACCCCCCTCGCTCGACGACGACGGTCACGACGTAGTCGGGAGACAGGACGGGGGCCACTCCAACGAACCACGCCGTGTCGACCTCCTGGACGTCCTCCGTAGCCTTGATGATCTCCGCCGTTCCGGTCTTGCCGCCCACGGTCGAGACGTTCGGTCCGAACCCGATGAACGCCGCTCGGGAGGTACCGATCGGTCCGTTGACGACCTGCTGCATGTCGCGGCGCAGTGTCCGAACGGTCGCCGGATCCATGTCGATCGTCTGGATGACCGACTTCGGATTCTCGTCGACGACGTTGCCTCCCTGATCCACCATCTCTGAGACGACGCGGGGTGTCCAGAGGGTGCCGCCGTTGAGCATCGCAGAGAAACCGTTCGCCAACTGGAGTGGTGTGACCAGAACAGCTCCCTGGCCGACGATGGCGTTCATCAAATCGCCACCCACCCACGGCCCGGTCGAGCGAACCCGCCCGGTGTCCTTCCGCTGCTCGTCGCGGAACCACTGCCGATCCGGAATCAGTCCGGGCTTCTCGAACGGAAGATCGATCCCCGATTCGGTCCCGAAGCCGAACGACCGGGCCCACTCCTGCCACAGATCCTCGTTGTTGATGCCCGTCTCGTCCGACCGCTCGTTCCATATTCGCAGCGATATCTCCCAAAAGTAGAGGTCGCACGACGCCTGGAGCGCCCCATGAAGGTCGAGCGGACCGTGCCCGTTCCTCTTCCAGTCCCGGTACACCTGGGAAGACCCGTCGTTGAACTGGAAGCGGAGACTACCGGTGCAGTTGTAGAGGTCGGTATCGGAAGTCAGTGGCTTCAGTTCACTATCCGACGGGATCGGCTGAACCGGCTCCTCTTCCGCTCCACCCTCCTCTTCCGCTCCACCCCCCTCTTCCGCTCCACCCTCCTCCTCCGCTCCACCCTCCTCACCGGGAGGCGCGGCTTCGGTGTGTTCGTCGCCGAGGATCCGGTCACCCACCGGACGGTCCAGCGGGTACACCCCTTCCTCCATCGCCAGGACGTACGAAACGGTCTTGAACGTCGATGCCGGCGCGTACTGCCCCTGTACGGCGAAGTTCGTGAACGCGTTGATCGTTCCGAGGCTCTCCCACTCGGTCTGTGTCAGTCCGCTCACGAACGCAGCCGGCTCGAACGACGGGTACGATGCCATCGCGATGATCGAACCATCGTTTGGGTCTTCGACGACGCCGACCGCCCGGACCGGACACCATTTGTCCGTGTGCGAAACAACGATGTCATCGTCTGTGACTGCGATCACTCGCAGGGTCGTTGCGAACGAATCTCCTTCTTCGACCTCGAATCGCTCACCGTCGATGTCGACTACCGCGATGCGTCGAGATCGGTCCTGCACGACGGCCTCGAGCCGCATGGTCCGTTCTTTGATCCCGGAGAGCAAGGTACGGGAGGCGACGCCGACCTCAACACGCTGAACAGGGACACACACACCCTCGCCGTCGATCGGGAGACCCGGATATAGCGATCCGAGTACCTTGCCTTCGTCGATCTCGACAGCGGTGTCGACTGCGACGCTGTCCTCGTCGGCTGCGATGCCCTCCTCTGCCGAGTTCTCGGCTGCAGCTTCTGCTTCGAGCGCGGCCCGCGTGGCCTCCAGCTGCGCCGCCTCGCGGGCCAGGAACAGTCGGCTTCGGATGTCCCCGTTCTCCTCCTCGAGAGCTTCCCTTCGTTCGGCCATCTCGAGTTCTCTCGCCAATCCGAGCCCGGCTTCGAGCGAATCCTGAAGCTGGGCCTGGATGCCACTGTCGATCGTAAGGACGAGGTTGTCCCCTGGGGCCGATTCCTGCTCGCCGAGCCGCTGCAGCACCGAGCGGCCCGCATCCACCTGATACTTGATGACTCCTTCGACTCCTCGAAGCCGGTCGTCGTAGAAGCGTTCGATACCGGCCTTCCCGACGACGTCGGTCCCCTTCACGCCGGGTCGCTCGAGGTCTGCCTCGGATGGCTTGCCGATGTACCCCAGCACCTGTGCGGCAAGGTCCCCGCCCGGGTAGTCACGGATCGGCTGGGGGATCACCGCAACACCGGGGAAGTCTTCACGGTGTTCGAAGATGATCAACGCCTGTCGTTCCGTGAGATCCTCGGCAAGGATGATCTGAGCTCCGGAATTGGCGTTCTCGAACCGTTCGAGGATCTCGCTCGCCGGCTGATTCAGAAAAGCTGAGAGGCGCTGGGCGAGACCCTCTTGGAAATCATCGTCCACGAGAGCCATGTCGACAACGGCAGCGAGCGATGCCTTCGTCCCTGCGAGCAGTTCGCCGTTGCGATCGAGGATGTCTCCCCGGGGGGCGGGTGTGGGCACCACGCGGATCAAGTTTCGTTCTGCTTCGGCGGTGTATTCGTCGGTCTCGGTCACCTGGATCGTCCAGAGACGAAGACCCAGGGCACCAAGCATCACAGCCAACACGACACCCACTACGGCGATCCGCCATGTGCCGGTCATGACACCCACGTCCGTTCGGGAGGCCTCACCGTGATCTTCGTCAGCCAGAAGATCGGATAGGCAAGAACCACGTTGTACAACGCCGGCACGAGGAGATGTCCGACCAGTCCGGGCCGGTTGATCGTTCCCTGACCGAACAAGGTTCCGAGAACCACATACGTGAACTGTCCGATCAACGTGAGACCGAACACACCGAGAAGGACGATCGGTGTCCCCGCGATCTCACGGTCGCGTATCTTCAGGGCGATGAACGCAACGACGGTGAACGTGCTGGCCCACAGTCCGAGGGGCGATCCACCGAGAAGATCCTGGAGGAAACCTCCGGTGAACGCGACGAAGAGAGTCTGCTCCGGATCGAGAAAGCGCGCCAGCGCGATCACGGTGAGCATCCCGAGCGCCGGCGCGTAACCGAGCGGGCGGATGTACTGGAACACGGTCGTCTGGATCAGCACCGCGGCTATGACAAGACCCAGTGCGATGATGGTCTTGCCGCTCGTCACCGTCGCCCCAATCCCGGATCGGTGAACGACGGAGCGTCAACGAGTGAATCGTCGGCCTCCGGATCCGCGTCGAGCGGTGACCAGCCGACCACGACCTTCACGAAATCGAGCTGCGAGAACGCTGCCGCCGGATCGATCGTGGTCCTCAGAGCGAATCCGACGTCTGCCGACTTCGTCTCATCGGCGAATCCCACGACGATCCCGGGCGGGAACAGGCTCCCATCGGTGAGAACGACCGCTCCCTTGTTCACGGGCTGCGTGGCGTCGAACATGTCGAGACGGAGCACGTCGTCCCCCCGTCCGGTGACCACACCGGTCTGGTTGGTGTCCTGCACCCGCACGCCGACCGAAACCAGCGGGTCAGTGATCAGGCGCACCCGGGACGAGGAACGCGTGACGAGATCCACCCGGCCGACGAGGCCATCCTCGTCGACAACGGCCTGTCCCACAACGATCCCGTTCTCCGATCCTCTGTTGATGAGTCGGATCTGGTCGAATGTCGATGCGCCGGCGGAGTAGATCCGTGCGGTCACCGTTGCGAGATCTTCCGGTGGCGCAAGATCGTTGATCGCCTCGAGCTCCGCGACCCTCCGTTCGAGAGCAGACGTCTCTCGAAGACGCTGCTCGAGCCGCCGGACCTCCGCCTCGAGCCGCTCGTTCTGATCGCTGAGTCCGGCGACGTTGGAGATCCCATCGACAAAGCCGACGACCGGTCGCACGACGAAATCGATCGCTTCTTGAACCGGAGCAGCGAGCGTCTGGGCACCGCCGCGGATCACGGTCGTGATGCTGTCACCCGAGGAGCGCACGTCGAACGTGGCGATGAGGAATCCCACCGCCAGAAGTGTTACGAAGAGCGCCGTCGATCGATCAACACGTCGTCCGGAGGGGAACATCAGTTACGACCCGGGGCCATGTCACCCGCGGCCGCTGGACTGGAGCACGACGTGAAGCACGTTGAACTCTTCCAGGACCGCTCCCGACCCAAGCACCACGCTTTGTAGTGGTCGTTCGGCGGTGACGATCGGCATACCCGTCTCCTGAACGAGTCGCTGGTCGATACCGCGTAGCAGGGCGCCACCACCGGCGAGCACGATGCCGCGTTCCATGATGTCGGCGGCCAACTCGGGAGGTGTCTTGTCGAGGGTGTACTTGACGGCGTCGACGAACGCTTCGACCGGCTCCTCGATCGCTTCACGGACCTCGGCGCTCGAGAGCACGATCGTCTTCGGTAGACCGGTGATCAGGTCGCGGCCGCGAACCTCGGCGGCCGGTTCGTCGGCGTACGGCCACGCCGATCCGATCGCCATCTTCACCTGTTCGGCGGTTCGTTCGCCGAGCATGAGACTGTATTCCTTCTTCACCCACTGGATGACCGCTTCGTCGAGTTCGTCCCCGCCGATCCGAATGCTCTTCGACACGACGATTCCACCCAGCGAGATGACCGCGACCTCGGTGGTCCCACCGCCGATGTCGACGATCATCGATCCCGTCGGTTCATGCACGGGAAGACCGACACCGATCGCCGCGGCCATCGGTTCCTCGATCGTGTACGCCTTCCTCGCTCCTGCGTGGTAGGCGGCTTCTTCGACCGCCCGGCGCTCGACACCGGTGATGCCGGAGGGCACACAGATGACGATCCTGGGCCGCGCGGCGAATCGACCGGTATGTACCTTGTCGATGAAGTAGCGGAGCATCTTCTCGGTCACGTCGAAGTCGGCGATCACGCCATCGCGCAGCGGCCTGATGGCCTGGATGTACGACGGGGTGCGTCCGATCATCCGCTTCGCTGCCATGCCGACCTCGAGGGGCCGGTTGTCACGCGTGTTGATCGCGACCACCGACGGCTCGTTGAGGACGATGCCCTGGCCGCGAACGAACACAAGGGTGTTCGCGGTGCCGAGGTCGATGGCCATGTCCCGACCTGCGAAGGACAGAAGGCTGTTCATGGGGGCATTCCCTGGGGAGTGTTGTGTCAGTGTAACTACGGGAGCGTCTAGCGGTCCTGAAAGTAGAGTCCCAACTCGCGTTCGGCGCTCGTCGGTGAGTCCGATCCGTGAACGATGTTCTGGGTGATGATCGAACCGAAGTCCCCACGAATGGTCCCCGGGGGTGCCTCAGCGGGGTTGGTCGTGCCCATCAGCGTCCGGGCGACGCCGACAGCCGACTCGCCCGACCACTCCATGGCGACGACGGGCCCGCTCGTGATGAACGCGACGAGTTCTCCGAAGAACGGCTTGTCGACGTGCTCGGCGTAGTGACGGAACGCCAGGTCGTCATCGATCGTCAACATGCGCATTCTGTCGAGTGTCAGCCCCTTGCTCTCGAACCGCGAGATGATCTCGCCGACGAGACCCCGTTGCACGCCATCCGGCTTCACCATCACGAAAGTTGATTCAATTGCCATGAGCCGGAAGGCTACCCGTCGTCGTCGGTTTCCGCCCAGGCGTCCTCGGTCTCCACCCAGGCTTCGTCATCGTCGTCGCCTGCGTCCGTCTCGATCTCAGGCTCAAACCGGATGTGGACCCCGGATGGACGAAATCCGGTCCCGATGAGGGACTCGCGGGCCTCTCCCGCCACGTAGAGCGATCCCATCACGACCACCGCTCCGTCGTCCCCTGCGGCGCTCATCGCCGCGGACATGGCGTCGGGCACTCGATCGACGACGGTCGCATCGCATCCCAACACGGGGGCACCGGATGACGCAACGATGGCGGGGGCGATCGCTCCAGGGTCGTCGGGTGCGGTCGCCCACAGATGTCCAACCAGGCCCTCGAGCGGTTCGAGCAACTCGCCGACCGATCGGATCCCACGCATCCCGGCAACGACGTGCCAGGCGGCCTCGGGGAACTCGTCTCGGAGCGTGGTTGCGAGACCTTCGACGCCTTCCACGTTGTGAGCGCCGTCGACTATGACGAGCGGCCGGTGATGCACGACCTCGAGTCGCCCCGGCTGCGTCGTTGCCGCAAGCGCGTCGCTCAGAAGGCCTACGTCAAGTGCTCGCTCGAGGAACGCTTCGGCTGTAGCGATCGCCGTGGCCAGGTTGTCGACCTGGTGGCGTCCGTGGATCGGGAGGTAGAGATCGGTGTAGTCCGCGTAGATGCCGCTGATATCGACCAGCCACCCTCCCACAGCCCTGGTGGCGTCGGCGACGGCGAAGGCATCACCGCTGCGATTCCACCTGGCGTCGCATGCGTCGACGCGAGCCATGATGGGTCCCTCGGCGGCAGGAGGGAGCGGCCCGGTCACCACGACCGCTCCTTGTCCGATGATGGCTGCCTTCTCCGCGACGATCTCCGGAACTGTCTCACCGAGGAACTCGACATGATCGAGAGCGATTCCGGTGATGACCGCGACGGCGGGATCGACGACGCTCGTGGCGTCCAATCGGCCACCAAGCCCCACCTCGACGATCGCGACGTCGAGGGCAACGCCGGAGAACGCCGACAAGGCAAGTGCGGCCGTGACCTCGAAGTAGG
>JAUVNV010000056.1 GCA_030599515.1 Acidimicrobiia bacterium | reverse complement strand
CGGGGACGAAGGTTCCGACCCTTCGAGAAGCCTTCGAGTTGACGCTCGAGTTGGACTGGTTCGTCAACCTCGAACTCAAGGCCCAGCCCGCACCCAAGGACTCCTTCGACGTTGCAGGCGCCGTCTTGACGCTGGCAGAAGATGTGGGGATCGGACCAGAGCATCTTCTGTTCTCCTCTGCCCGGCATGGTTGGCTGAAGACCCTGAAACACCGCAGGCCCAGCTTCGAGGTTCAGGCCATCCTGGGGCTCTTCCCGGAGGATCCCATCGACTTCAGCGACCCCTTCTTCGACACGTTCAATCCCCGAATCACGCGAGTGACGATCGAACAGATCGAGGCGCAGCTCTCCCTCGGGACGAAGCTCAATCCCTACACTGTCAACGATCACGAAACCATCTCTCGGCTCGTCGAGATCGGCATCACCGGTCTCATCACCGACTTCCCGCAGCGAGGAGCACGATGACGTCTTCCCCCACGACCCTGGCCCCGCACCGGTTCTGTATCGTCAACTGCTACCCGGCGGCCAGTCGCGACAACTTCGATCGATCCGATGTTGGCCACCCCCATGACATGTTCAAGGACTTCCTGCGAAGGGAGGCTCCCAACGCGACCACCGAGATCGTCTACGTCGCCGACCCGGACTTCTCTCTGCCACCCGGCGCGTCGATCGAGGACTTCGACGGGTTCATCTGGACGGGATCGGACCTCACCGTCTATCACACGGAGGATCCTCGCGTTGCCATGCAGATCTTCTTCGCCGGAGCGTTGATGCAAGCGGGAGCAGCCAGTTGGGGTAGCTGCTGGGGCATTCAACTGGCATCACTCGTGGGCGGTGGTGAGGTCGCTGTGAACCCTCTCGGCCGGGAGTGGGGCATCGCTCGCAACATCGAACTGACCGATGCTGCTCGAACGTCGCCGATGCTGGAAGGGAAACCGGCGAAGTTCGACGGCTTCATCATGCATCTCGACGAGGTCACCCGCCTTCCGGACAACACGCCGCTGCTCGCCACGAACGCCCACACCCACATCCAGGCCGCCGTCATCGAAGACGGAGATGCCGCGTTCTGGAGCACGCAGTACCACCCCGAGTACAACCTGCACGAGATGGGTCGCCTGATCGCCGCGAGGAGCGCAGCCCTCGTGAAGGAGGGACTGTTCCCCGATGAAGCGGCCGTCGCTGCGTACGCAGCCAAGATGATGGAACTCGCCGCCAATCCGGATTCCGTTGAACTGCGGGAGGAGCTGGGAGTCGGTGACGACATGATCGACCCGCAGATCCGGGAAGTCGAACTGCGCAACTGGCTTCGGTTCATCGATTCGCGAACGGAGTAGCGATAACGGTCGTCCGAAACGTCCGATAGGCGGCTGACCGCCGACGACAACTACCATCACCGATCATGATCTTCTCCGACCGGACCATCAAGGAGGCCATCGCGAACGGTCGCGTGTCGATCGACCCGTTCGATCCTGATCTCGTTCAACCGTCCAGTGTCGACGTTCGCTGTGACCGCCGCTTCCGCGTCTTCGAGAACCACCGGTATGCGCTGATCGACCCGAAGGCTGTGCAATCCGACCTCACGAGCGAGGTCGAAGCGAGTGCGGACCATCCGTTCATTCTCCATCCCGGCGAGTTCGTGCTCGGCACCACGCTCGAGACGATCCGCCTTGGAGACGACGTCGTCGCTCGCCTCGAGGGCAAATCGTCGCTTGGTCGACTCGGTCTCCTCATCCACTCAACCGCGGGGTTCGTCGACCCCGGGTTCAACGGGCAGGTCACCCTCGAACTCTCGAACGTCGCGAATCTCCCGATCGCCATCTACCCGGAGATGAAGATCGGTCAGATCAGCTTCTACCAGATGACCACGGCCGCCGAACACCCCTACGGCTCGGCTGCTCTCGGATCAAAGTACCAGGGACAGACCGGCCCCACAGCGAGCCGGATGCACCGCGACTTCCAGGGGAGAAACGATGGCTAGACCGGCAGTGGCCCGAGTGGCGTCGATCATGCTCGACTGCAACGACCTCGACGCGATGGTGTCGTTCTGGGGGACGATTCTCGACGTCAAGGAGAAGAACCGCTTCCCCGGCTATGTGTGGATGACCCGGATCTCACGCGGCGGACCAGCGCTCGCGTTCCAGCACGTCTCGGAGAAGAAGGCAACGAAGAACCGTCTCCATCTCGATCTCAGCACCGCCGATCCCGAGTCGCTGATCTCGCACGTCGAAGAACTCGGAGGGAAGCGGCTCGACGATCACGACATCGCCGGGTTTCACTGGACCGTCTGCGCCGACCCTGAGGGCAACGAGTTCTGCGTCACGAAGAACGAGTAGGGCGTATCTACTCGAGACGCTTCGCGAGCGTCAGAGAACCTCGGTGACCCCCACCGCCTCCCCGTCGACCATGCCCCGCGTTGCGACCGTGCCGGCCACAACAACGAGAACGACCCCGACCCACGTGAGCGGGCCCGGTTGCTCGCCGAGGAACAGGGCTGCCCACACCACGGCCGATGCCGGTTCGAGGTACAGGATCACGGACACGACGGCGACCGGTAGGCGACTCATCGCCGTCCAGTAGACAACACCTGCCAGGCCGGTGAACAGCGCTCCGAGAATCATGAACTGCGGCCAGAACTCGGAGGACTCCCTCACAGCCTGGATCGTGAACGGTGCGAGGATGATCGAGGCAACCACGAGTTCCCATGTCGCGATGGCGAGGCCCCCCACATCGTTGACGAGTGGCTTCCCGATCAACATGACGGCGGTGAAGAGCACGCCCGACGCCATGGCCGCCGCCACGCCTGCGACGGTGGCACCCGCCCCGGGACGGACAACGAGCAGCATCCCGACCACGGCCATCGCGAGTCCGGCGACAGCCTGCTTGCTCACCTGCTCGTGCAAGACCGGTCCGGCCAGAACAGCAGTCAACACCGGCCCGATGTACACGATGGCGAGAGCCACCGCAACGGTCGTCAGATTCAAGGCGACGAAGAAGAGCAACCAGTGGGCGGTGAGGACCACGCCGAGCAGGACGATCCTCCGCCAACGGCGCCACGGGACGACAAGCCGTGCCGTCGCCGCCGAGAACAAGACCAGTACCGCTGCGCCGAGCGACACCCTCATCCCGACGAGATGCGTTGACGGAACCCCGGCGCGAACGATCAGTGGAATCGTTCCCAAGGCCACCGCAAGAACGGCGAGTGAGGCGACGGCGACCGCTCGATTCGAGCGACTCCCATTGGACATCACGGCAGGCTACCGGCAGATGCGCCGGCGCCGCGCCGGGGTACCCTCAGCCATTGTGGATACCGTTCAGCGCGACGACGAAGCCCTCCCGGCGGACTACCGCAGAAACTTCACCGGCGGTCTGATCCACGGCGTCTTCTTCCAACTCTCCGAGGCCTTCTCGAACATCAACACGGTCTTGCCGTCGTTCGTCGCATCACTGACGGGATCGACCGTCGTCATCGGACTGATGGTCGTCGCACAGGAGGTGGGGCACGTCCTACCGCAGATGTTCACCGCCTATCGGGTCGAAGACCGCCCGTTCGAAAAGCCGATCCTCATGTGGATCATCACGATGCGATGGGTCTCCTGGGGACTGCTCGCGGTCGTCACGGCGATGTTCGCCCTCAACCAACCCGACCTCGTCTTGATCCTTCTCGTCGGACTCTTCGCAGCGTTCTCCCTCGCCGGCGGTGTTGGATCGGTCGTCTATG
This sequence comes from Acidimicrobiia bacterium, assembly GCA_030599515.1. GTDB lineage: Bacteria > Actinomycetota > Acidimicrobiia > Spongiisociales > UBA5794 > JAHEEL01. The sequence goes on along the minus strand of JAUVNV010000056.1, from coordinate 8,339 downwards.
CCGACGTCTTCGCGAAGGCGATCCCGACACAGAAGCGCGGTCGCTTCATCGGATGGAAGCAACTCGTCGGATACACGCTCGCCATCGGGGCGGGTTGGGTCGTCGCGTGGATCCTGTCCGACCCGGACCGCATCCGGTACCCGATGAACTACGCCCTGATCTTCTTTCTCGCGGCCGTGTTCCTCCTCGTCGCCTTCGTCGGCATCGCCATCGTCAGAGAACCCCCAGCGACCCACGAGCGCCAGATCGAATCACTCGGTGAGTCCATCCGGCGAGCCGTTCATCTCACGAGGGCGAACAAGAACTTCAGGCTGTTGCTCACGACCAGAGGCCTCACCTCCGTCCTCCTCATGTCGGCGCCGTTCTTCGTCCTGTTCGCTCTCAACGACGTGGGTGTGAATCAAGCCGCTGTCGGTCTCTACCTGGCAGCACAGATGACAGGGGCGGCGTTGTCGAATCTCCTGTGGGGGTGGCTCGGGGATCGGTTCGGCAACCGCGCGGTGATCATTGGAACGTCGATCGCCGGTCTCGGGGCTGCCCTGGCAGCACTCGCGGCGCTCGTCGTCGGGCCGATGCCGCTGTATGTCACGTTCTTCCTCGTCGGTGCCACGATGAGTGGCCTCCGTCTCGGCTACGCGAACATCATTCTCGAGATGGCTCCGGACCACCTCCGAGCGACGTGCGTGGCGCTGCTGGGCACGCTCCTCGCTCCTCTCGCTCTCCTCCCTCTGGTCATCGGCATCGTTGTGACGTGGATTCCCCTCGCCGTCGTGCTGGTCGTCGACGCCGTCGCAATGGCCGGAGCGGTCCTGACATCGATCCTGCTGCGTGATCCGCGCCACGGCGCGGATGGCGTCTGCATCACGTAGGAGCCGGCTTCACCGGTGGCTGTCGGCTGTCGGCTGTCGGCGAAGCCTCTGCTGCATACTCGCCCGGATACCGGATACTTCTCGCGTTGGACCCTGGCCATCGCTCCGTCCATGCGATAGAACCGGGACATGGCACGCCGTCAGGCCATTTCGCCCCGCTACGAACGGGTTCTCAGTCCCGCGGCCATGGACCGCCTCAGGCGGATCTTCCGCTCGATGAACCGCGGCATGGTGGTCATGTGGAGGATGGGTCTGGGCCGGTGGGCGGACGCGTGGCCCTCGGTGGGCGGCCGCGTCCTCGTGGTCGAGCACCACGGGCGCAAGAGCGGCACCCAGTATCTGACGCCGCTGAACTTCGCATCCGATCGTGACAGCCGCTACTGCCTGGCTGCGTTCGGGACGGGCGCCGACTGGTATCGCAACGTGTTCGCCGCCGACCGTGCTGTGCTCTGGCTCCCCGACGGGCGATGGACGGCGACGGCAACCGACGCCACCGACGAGGCCGGCGCACGGGAGTGGATCCGGCAGGTCCTGATCGACTCAGGGTTCGCAGCGAGGCTGTTCGGACTGAACCCGCGAACGATGACCAACGACGAGATCGACGCAACGACCGCTACCTACCGACTCGTCCGCTTCGATGTGATCGACCGGTGCGACGAAGGATTCGAGGATCTGCTGTGGGTGTGGCTCCCCGTCACCGCAGGGGCAGTGGCTATTGCGGGCCGGAGCATGGTGCCGCGGCATCGCACTTGAGGGTCAGACCTACGGTGCGCGGCTGAGCGCCCTGTTCGGGACCCATCCCTCGGCACCGTCATCGGCCACGCACCAGGTCCAGTCTCCGGCCGCTTGGAATCCCGTCACGACGGCGTCGGCCTCAACCGTGAGTTCGGCAGTGGAGTAGTTCGCCGTCGCGATGGCGGTGCCGTCTTCTTCCATCACGAGGTAGTCGTGAGGGACCCATCCGCCCGTCCCTGCCTCGTTGGTGCACCATCGGTATGAAGTCCATTCGGTGTCTTGGTGCCCCACAGTCACTCGGTCGCCGGCGCTCAGGATGAGCGGTCGGCGGTACGCCGGATGCCACGCTTCGACGACGAGGAGCCGGATGCCCGTCATGCGATGGGAACGTCCCTGCCCATGTCGGCGAAGAGCGTGAACTCGGGCAGGAAGGTCATCTGGACCTTTCCGACGGCGCCTTGCCGGTGCTTCGCGATGACGATCTCGGCGACGCCCTTCGATTCCATCTTGTCGGGGTTGTACGCCTCGTCCCGATAGATGAACAAGACGACGTCGGAATCCTGTTCGATCGCGCCCGACTCGCGAAGGTCACCGAGGCGTGGACGCTTGTCTTCTCTGCTCTCCAGCGATCGGTTCAGTTGGGAGATGGCGATGATCGGGACCTCGAGTTCTCGCGCCAGGTTCTTCAGCGAACGCGAGATCAGCGCGATCTCCTGTTGGCGGTTCTCCCCGCCTGAGCCGTGCATCAGTTGGAGATAGTCCACGATGACAAGACCAAGACCCGGTCTTCGGCGGAGTCGGCGTGCCTTCGCCCGGATCTCGGTGACGGTGAGTCCCGGCGAGTCGTCGACGAAGATCGGCTTCTTGTAGAGCGCGCTCGCCGCGTTCGAGAGTTTGGTGAAATCGGCCTCCGCCAGACGGCCGGTGCGCAGTCGCTGCGAATCGATCCGGCCGGTGGAGCAGAGCATCCGGGAGACGACTTCTTCGCGGCTCATCTCGAGCGAGAAGATCGCCACCGGATGGTCGTGCTGAGCGACGTTCTGAGCGATGTTGAGCGCCAGCGCCGTCTTCCCCATTCCGGGACGGGCGGCGATGACGATGAGATTCGTGGGATGGAGCCCTGCCAGTTTGCTGTCGAGATCCCGGAAACCGGTCGGGATGCCCGTGACGTCCGATCCGAGCCGCTGGAGCTCTTCGGCCCGTTCGATCGCGGGGCCCAGCAGCGGGTCGATCGGAGCGAGGCCCTCCCCAACACGTCGCTCTGCGACCTGGAAGACCTCCTGCTCGGCACGATCGAGCACGTCGGCGATCGGCTCGCTCATCTCCGACGCGATCCCCCCGATCGTTCCACCGACACGCATGAGCCGCCGGCGAAGGGCGTGTTCCTCGACGATTCCGGCGTAGTAGTCCACGTTCGACGTGGTCGGGACGGTATCGAGGAGGCGGGTGAGGAACGCAACGCCGCCGAGGCGTTCGAGCGCTCCATCGCGTCGGAGCATCTCGGAGACGGTGACGGCGTCGATTGGCTCGTTCGCATCGAACAGGGTCCGGACTGCTTCGAAGACCTGCTGATGAGCCGGACGGTAGAAGTCGTCGGCGTGGAGCTTCTCGAGCGCGATGTTCGCGGCGTCGGAGGACAGGAGGACCGCGCCGAGCACCGACTCTTCTGCCTCGACACTGTGCGGAGGTACCTGCAAGCCGCGGGTCCCCGTTGGGCGCTCGGCAACGCTCGTCACTGATCCTCCATTCGTTCTCACCCGGCCTGTCATCATCAGCGTCGCATGCGGGTGTGACAGAAACGCGCCGAACACCGCAGCGCCGCGAGAAGAAGGGCGATTCTACGACCCGGGTCGGTCGGACGGCTCGGGTCCGGCCGACTGTTTTCCGCGCACCGGGCTTTGTTTTCGCGCAGTCGCCCGCAAGAAGGGCCCGTCCGGAGACGGGCCCCAATCGACTTCATGTTGGCGCCAGCTACGCCGGAATCACGTCAAGCGTAACCGAGAACTGGACCTCAGAGTGCGGTTCGAGGATCACCTCGTGAAGGCCGATCTCCTTGATCGGGGCCTCGATCCGGACGATCCTCCGATCGACATCGATCCCGGTGAACTTCGAGATCGCCGCGGCGATGTCGCCATCGCCGATCGATCCGAACAGCTTGCCCTCATCGCCGGCGCGAGCCGCTACGACGACCCTGGTCCCTGTGAGTGACTGGGCATAGCCCTCTGCCTCTTGACGGGCGGCCAGCAGTGCTTCCTCGCGGGCAACTTTCATCGAGTCGGCCTGGCGGAGCGCCCCGTCGGTTGCCTTGACAGCGAACGATCTCGGAACGAGGTAGTTGCGAGCGTATCCATCGGAGACGTCGACAACGTCACCTTTGTTGCCGAGATCGGCAATGTCCTTCGTGAGAATCACTTTCATTACTTCTGCCTCGTCGCGATGTAGGGCAGCAAGGCCATCTCACGGGCGTTCTTGATCGCCGTGGCGACCTGATGCTGACGCTTCTCGTTCAATCCGGTAACGCGGCGCGAACGGATCTTGCTCCGATCGGACATGAACTTGCGCAGCAGCGCTATGTCCTTGTAGTCGACGAACTCGTCCTCTTTGAAGCGGTAGACGATGCGCTTCCGTCGACGACTGTCCTCGAACGGGCGGCGCCGTTTCCTTCGTGTACTTCGTGTCTTTGCCATCGATGTTCTCCTTTAGAAAGGCGCCTCGTCGGGTCCGGGGTTCTCGCGAGCGACCGGGGCCGCAGGCTGGCTCTGTCCCTGGTCCTGGTTCGACCAGCCGCCGTCGGCGCGGGGCGTCTTGGTGACCGTGGCGGTGGCCCACCGGATCGACGGGCCGATCTCCTTGATGTCGATCTCGATGATCGACCGCTTGTCGCCCTCCTGGGTCTCCCAGGAGCGCTGCTGCAACTCACCGACAACGATGACGCGCATCCCCCTGGTGAGGGACTCTGCCACGTTCTCGCCCAGGTCGCGCCAGCACGTGCCGCCGAAGAAACTCGTCTCTTCTTTCCACTCGCCCTGGCTCTGATAGCGCTTGTTCACGGCGAATCGCACTTTGGTCATCGCGACACCGCTCGGGGTGAATCGGAGTTCCGGATCTTCGACGAGGTTGCCGATCAAGGTCACACTGTTCACATTGCTCATGTTCTCTCTCTTCTCTCTTCCCCTACCCCCCGCATCATGAGGGGAGCGTGTGACAGAATTCAACCCTCTCGATCTGTCCTTCGAATGATCTTGTGACGGATAACGGCGTCGGAGAGCGAAAGCGCGTGACCGAGCGCGTCGACGAGGACGGTCTCGCCCTCGAAATCGAGGACGGAGTAGTAGCCCTCGTTCATGTGGTCGATCTCGTAGGCGAAGCGGCGCTTCCCCCAGAAATCCGTCCCGGTAACTTTTCCGCTGGTGTCGATCGTCGCGGAGACTTCCTCGACCTGCTTGCGGACATCCGATTCGACCATGTCTGGCCGGTGGATGATCATCAGCTCGTAAGAGCGCATCGATATCAACTCCTCTGGACATTCGCGTTGCGAACGGTCCCCGAAGGGACAGGATCTGGCAGCCCAAGGGCCGCATTCGTCGCCGCTCCGGTATCCGGACGGCGGTGTACGGCGGGGAGTGTACCCCGAGCCGTCTGGTAGCCGCCGGGACCCGGCCCACTCTTCCATCTCTTGTGTCTACGACACTGATAATCATGGCTCTAGGCACAAGCGATCGCAGGCAGCGACAGATCGACCGTCGTTTGCGTCTACAACGATGACTATCGCGTTCGTAGCCACAAACGATCGCACTCAGCGCTCAGCGGGTTCGAGGACCGACCCTTCCCCCACGAAGCCCAGGTCTCCTGCCGGAGCCTCCAACGCGTATCGGTATTCGCCGGACGGGGGATACGCCGGGCACGGATCCCCGGCGCACGGTTCCATCGTGAAAGCATCGACGAAGACGCCGCCACCGGCGTCGAAGAAGGCGATGTCGAGGGCGATCAGCGTGTCCTTCATCCAGAACCCGACATCCGTGGTCTCCTCGAAGACGAACAACATGCCATCGAGGCCTCCGAGGTCGGTCACGCCCATCAGGCCCTGTGACCGCAGAGCCGGCGTGTCGGCGACCGCTACTACCAACTCCCGCCCGTCGATTGTGATCGTCGCCGAGTCGAACCCTTCCAGTCCGGCCGGATCGCCCGATCCGCAGGCGGTGATCACAAGGCACAGGGCCACGACGAGCAGGAACGAACGGAGCATCACGGTCCGGAACCTACCGTGCTCCACGATCAGCGGTCGACGCGCGACTCCAAGTCAACGAGATCTCGCAGGATCTCGAACGACTCGTCCGGCATGTGATAGGTCTCGTCCGCCGACGGGAACGCCCCGGACTCCACGTCGTCGAAGAACCGTTCGAGGGCTCCAACGGCGTCGTCGGCGAGGCTTGCATACGGCCGCACGAACTTCGGGAGGTACTCCCCTCCGCCAAGGCCCAGGACGTCATGCATGACGAGAACCTGTCCGTCACATCCGGCGCCGGCGCCGATCCCGATCGTCGGAACCGGCACTTCGGCGGTGACGATCTGCGCCACCCGGTCGGGCACGCCTTCGAGAACGATGGCGAATACCCCGGCATCGGCGAGGGCTTGCGCGTCGCTGATCATCTCGTATGCGGCGTGGACTTCCTTGCCCTGCAACCGGTAACCGCCCATCGCGTGCACGGACTGGGGGGTGAGGCCGAGGTGGCCCATGACCGGAATCTCTGCGGCGAGCACGGCGGCGAGCACGCCGAGGCGCTTGCGACCTCCTTCAATCTTCACAGCAGCGGCACCACCTTCGCGAACGAGTCGGGCAGCATTGCGCACCGTGTCTTCGGGCGACACGTGAAAACTCATCCACGGCATGTCTCCGACGACGAGGGCGTCGGGTGCGGCCCGCGTGACGGCTGCGGTGTGGTGGACCATCACCTCCGTGTCGACAGAGAGCGTGTCGGTGTGACCGAGAACGACGTTGGCGACCGAGTCGCCGACGAGGATGATGTCCGCGCCCGCCCGATCCGCGATCCTTGCCGTCGGGTAGTCGTAGGCCGTGACCATCCGGATCTTCGCCCCGCCCTTTCGGGCGCGGATCTCCGGCGCTGTGACCTTGCTCATCGATTGCTCCTCTCTCCCCACCCTCCGGGTTGGGGGACGCGTCGCAGCATTGGAATGGCGTCCGCTCCGGCCTCGGTCGCCCAGAAGGGTCGCCCGTGCCCGAACGCTTCACCATGAACGCTAGCGGTCGCATTCGTGTTCCGGGCCGACAGCGACGAGCCGATGGACGACCGCGCCAGCCGGTGCGTTACCGTTGCTCCCATGGCGCGCAAGGACATCACCATGACCGGCGGGGAAATCACCGCCTTTCTCGACGAGACCGCGATCCTCGAAGTAGCCACGATCGGCAGCAACGGTTGGCCGCATCTCGCTCCGATGTGGTTCGTGATGGAGGACGAACGGATCGTCTTCCGTTCGTTCACCAGATCACAGAAGATCCTGAACCTCCAACGTGATCCCCGTCTCACCGTCCTGGCCGAAGACGGAGACGCCTACGAGGAACTCAGAGGAGTGATGATCAAGGCTGAGGCCCGTCTGATCGAGGACCCGGCCTACGTCCTTGCCATCTATGGGCGCCTCGCTGCCAAGTACGCGATGGTTGGACCGGAGCCGGTCGAGCTCTCCGAAGAGGACCTCGACGCGGCCTTCGGCCGATTCGCGTCGAAGAACACCGCTGTCATCGTGGAACCGGTGAAGACCGCATCCTGGGATCACCGCAAGATCGGTGGCGGCTATTAGGAGAGCCCCTCTCTTCACCGCCGTTCTTGCAGCAGCCGTTCTGACCGCCGGTTGCTCGTCCGGCGGTGCCACCCCTGACGACCTCCCGCCTGCGATCCCGAACAACTGGGTGACGTCGCTCGCAGTCGGCCCCGACGGGAGCCTCTGGGTCGGCACCAACGACGGCCTCGGTCACCTCGCCGCCGAGGCGTGGACGAACTACCAATCGCTCGACGGCCTTCCAAACGATCTGGTGAACACGGTCGCGGTCGCCGACGACGGTGTCGTGTGGATCGGGACGAACTACGGTGCAGGCGAGTTCAACGACCCGGTGTGGACGAGGTTCGGCATCGAGGAGGGCCTCGAAACCAACTGGATCAACGCGGTGGCGATTGACCCCGACGAATCCGTGTGGCTCGGCACGATCTTCGGACTGAATCGCCTCAACGCCGACGGTTCGTGGACGAGCGTCACCACCGAGGACGGTCTCCCCAACAGCCGGATTACGGCGCTCGTGTTCGCTTCCGACGGGACTCCGTGGGTCGGTACGAACGGCGGACTGAGCACCTTCGACAGCGAGGAGTGGACGGCGTACACGATCGCCGACGGTCTTCCCGACAACTGGGTCAACTCGATAGCGATCGGCGATGACGAGACCGTGTGGGTCGCGACCAGAGAAGGCCTGGGCCACCTCGACGGCGACAAATGGACCATCTATACCGGCGCCGATGGTCTCCCCGGTCACTGGGTGAATGCGGTCGCCGTTGGAGACGACGGCACCGTGTGGGCAGGGACGAGCGGCGGACTCGCTCGACTCGTCGACGGGGCCTGGACTGCCTTCACAGTCGCGGACGGTCTGCCGCACGATCGCGTGACGGCGATAGCGGTTGCCGAGGACGGAGTCGTCTGGGTCGGCACCAAGGGTGGGCTTGGGCGCCT
>JAUVNV010000263.1 GCA_030599515.1 Acidimicrobiia bacterium | reverse complement strand
TTGGAGGGGCCGATAGGCCCGGCTCCGCCGGGCGTACTGAGTTCTTCAGTACCCAGTACCCAGTACGAAGCACAGCAGGTATCGCCTGGTGTGCTTCAGGAAAACCACCGGTTGAGCATCTCGTCGATTTCCTCCTCGGTGACGGATCCGAAGATTCGCTCGAGGATGAGGCCGTCGGCCGAGATGATGTACGAGGCGGGGAGTCCGACCGTTTCGTAGGCGCGGGCCACGTCGCCCTTCTCGTCGAATCCGATCGTGTATCCGATGCCGATCGATGTCGCGAATTCGGCGGAATCGGCAGGGTCGTCGCTCGCGGCGACACCGATGAACTTCACGTCCTCATGCGATTCCGACGCTGCATCGATGTCCGGCATCTCGGCCCGACACGGGGGGCACCACGACGCCCACATGTTGAGGAACACCGGACGACCGTCGGTCTCGAGATGCTCGGAAAGAGTGAACCCCGCTCCGTCGAGAGTCATCACCGTGAAGTCGGGCGCCATGTCTTTGTCTTCCGGGGACGCCTCGGCCCCCGGCACATCCCTGAGATCGGGGAGATCATCAGACGACGTGCTCGAACTCGAGCACGCCGCTGCGACGAGCGACACAACGACGAACAGGGCCATCAGGGCGATGCGAAGTCGACCGGCAGCAGGAGACGAGAACATGGCGGGAAGATAGTGAGCGCGACCCGATATCGACCGCTCCGGGAGCCGTTCCAGAACCGCGTACCGGGGTCCGCCGAAGGGGCACACCTCCGGCCCCGATATCATGTCCTTGAGTCGACACGACCACGACCGCGAGATACCTGCGAGGCGCCGCCATGACCGATACCCACGATCCCTTTGGAGCACGTCGCACGATCGACACGCCGCTCGGCGAGCGAGTGATCTATCGAATCGGCGCCCTCGGCGACGTCGATGCATTGCCGTACTCGATCAAGGTTCTTCTCGAGTCGGCGCTCAGGAGTCACGACGGCCGCGTCGTTACCGACGCCGACGTTCATGCGGTAGCCCGCTATGACGCCACACAGGTGGGGGAGACGGAGATCGCCTACAAGCCCGCTCGAGTCGTCCTGCAGGACTTCACCGGCGTTCCGGCTGTGGTCGATCTCGCTGCCATGCGGTCCGCCGTCGTGCGAATGACCGGCGATGAGGCCGCTGCGGCCAAAGTGAACCCGCAGGTCCCGGCCGATCTCGTCGTCGATCACTCGGTCCAGGTCGACGCGTTCAACTCCCCGAACGCGCTCCGAATCAACTCCGAAATGGAGTTCGCGAGGAACATGGAGCGCTACGAGTTCCTCAAGTGGGGACAGTCGGCCTTTGACGACTTCCGGGTGGTGCCGCCGGCCACAGGGATCGTGCATCAGGTCAACCTCGAGTACCTCGCCAAGGTCATCTGGGACGGCGACGGTGCCCTCTATCCGGATTCGCTCGTCGGCACCGACTCGCACACCACCATGATCAACGGCCTCGGGGTCGTCGGCTGGGGCGTGGGCGGCATCGAGGCCGAGGCGATCATGGTCGGCCAGCCGATCTACATGCTGCTGCCCGAGGTTGTCGGCTTCCGCCTCACCGGCACGCTGCCGGATGGAGCAACCGCCACGGATCTCGTGCTCCGGATCACCGAGATGCTCCGTGAGCACGGGGTCGTCGGCAAGTTCGTCGAGTACTACGGACCCGCCCTCGACGATATGCCCGTCGCGAACCGGGCAACGATCGCCAACATGGCGCCCGAATACGGCGCCACCATCGGGTTCTTCCCGGTCGATGACCGGACACTCGACTATCTGAGGCTCTCCGGTCGTGATGAAACCCTGATCGCCACCGTTGAGCAGTACTACAAGGAGCAGGGCATGTGGCGTGACGAGAGCCGCACGATTGCATACAGTTCCAATCTGGAACTGGACATCGGGACGATCGTCCCGTCCCTTGCCGGCCCGAAGCGGCCGCAGGATCGCATCGAACTCGACGCGATGAAGACCCAATGGCACAGCGATCTCGAGGGAGGCCTGCGCCCGGACGGATCCACACCGGGCACCACAGCCACGGTGACCAACGAAGGGCAGACCTTCGACCTTGGTGACGGCGACGTGGTGATCGCAGCGATCACGTCGTGTACGAATACGTCGAACCCCGATGTCATGATCGGGGCCGGTCTTGTTGCCCGCAAGGCGAACGAACGCGGCCTCAAGCGCAAGCCGTGGGTGAAGACGTCGCTCGCGCCGGGATCCAAGGTCGTTACCGACTACCTCGTCGAGGCCGGTTTGCTCGACGATCTCGAAGCCGTCGGGTTCTGGACGGTCGGATACGGCTGCACCACTTGCATCGGGAACTCCGGGCCGCTCCCCGAACCCATCGCCGCGGGCGTCGAAGAAGCCAACCTCGTCGTGACCTCGGTGCTTTCCGGCAACCGCAACTTCGAGGGCCGAATCAGTCCCTTCGTTCGGGCCAACTACCTGGCGTCGCCGCCCCTCGTCGTAGCCTACGCGATCGCCGGGACCGTCGACATCGACCTTGCGACCGAACCACTCGGTGTCGATCGTGATGGCAACGACGTCTACCTCGCAGACCTGTGGCCGACCCAGGAGGAGATCGAATCCGTCGTTGCTGCATCGGTGAACCGTGACCAGTTCATCACCGAGTACGGCGCCGTGTTCGACGGGTCCAACGAATGGCAGGACGTTCAATCGAGCGCAGGATCGATCTACTCATGGGATGCGGAATCGACGTACGTTCAAGAACCGCCGTTCTTCGTCGACCTTGCACCCGACCCGAAGCCGGTCACGCCGATCGTCGGCGCCAGGCTTCTCCTGAAGCTCGGCGATTCGGTGACCACCGATCACATCTCACCGGCTGGCGCTATCTCACGTGATGGTCCGGCCGGCAAGTATCTGATCGAAAATGGTGTTCTCCCACGGGATTTTAACTCCTACGGTTCACGGCGTGGCAACGACCAGATAGTTACCCGAGGCGCGTTCGCCAACGTACGTTTGCGCAACCAGATGGCGCCTGGCACTGAAGGAGGCTGGACGACGTATTTGCCT